>NZ_KK073873.1:1536702-1836702 GCF_000585355.1 Xylanibacter oryzae DSM 17970
CGGACAACGTGAGGCTTGGGTAGAGATAGCAAATGCGTCTTTCTCTACCTTTAATGTACGCGGCATGTACATTACTACCGACCGGTCCGTTCTTAATCCTAACATGACTGTTTCCGAGCGTATCACGAAGATGAGTATGATACCTAATGAAGAGGTGCGTACTAATCTTACTGCCCGCCAACATTTATTATTTTATTGCAACAGCAATCCTGCCAAAGGCTCGTTGCACTTATCTGTTAAGATCAATTCCCAAAAACCTTTGTGGATTGCTCTTTATGATGGTAATGCCACTGATATAGTAGACTCTGTAACAGTGCCGCCACTAGATCGCAACGAATCTTATGCACGTATTCACGACGGGGCGGCTAAATGGGAAAAGAAAGACTCTGCCAGCGTAACTCCCGGAATCAGCAATTACATCCGCACAAGCGAATCTAAAGTAGCTAAGGTGAAACGTCAGGATCCTTATGGTCTTGGCATCACAGTACTGGCTATGGGCATCGTGTTCTTTTGCTTGTTCCTCATGTATGCATTCTTCCGCATCTTTGGTATTGTAATGGAGCGCAAGGCTAAAGCAAAAAATATTGTTAACGCCAAACCTATAAGAGCTGTTTTTGACACTGATAATAAGACGGGCATTATATCACAGGATGGATTGAAATCCAATGGTATTGACAAGGAGATTTACATTGCTGTAATAGCTATGGCCTTAAAACAATATCAGGATGATGTACATGATGTTGAAAGTGGCATCATAACAATTCGACCAAAGCATACCGGCTGGAACGACGAGGCTATGGAATTAATCCACTTTACGGATTAATTGCTAAGATAACAGTGAATTTATATTTAACTATTTAATACCAAAAAGCCATGAGCAAATATCAATATAAAGTACAAGGAGTAGATTATGATGTTGACATTCAGGATATTGAAGGCAATATCGCTAAAGTATCTGTAAATGGTATTCCATTTGAGGTGGAACTGAAACAGGCTATTCATAATACTCCCAAACCTCAACATGTACATGTAGAACCTCATAAACCGGCAGCAGTTTCTGCTCAGCCGGAAGAAGATAAACCTATTGTAATCGTTCCTACCGGTAGTGGCACACCAGTAAGTTCGCCTCTGCCGGGCACTATAACCGAAGTAAAGGTAAAAGTAGGCGACACAGTGAAAGAAGGAGACGTGGTAATAGTGCTCGAAGCTATGAAGATGCAAAACAACATCGAGGCAGAAACAAGTGGCACTATAACATCAATATCAGTAAACAATGGTGATACGGTGATGGAAGGAGCCGCATTGCTAACAATAGGATAAGACTATGGGATTCACAGAGTTTATAACACAAAACTTCAATGAGTTTCTTACCTATACAGGCTTTGCTAATGCCACATATGGTAATATTCTCATGATATGTATAGGCGCGCTGTTCATATGGCTCGCCATAAAGCACGATTTCGAGCCATTACTGCTTGTCCCTATTGGCTTGGGGATCATTCTAGGAAATATTCCTTTCCGTGCAGACGCAGGACTGGAGATTGGTCTTTACGAAGATAATTCAGTACTTAACATTTTCTATCAGGGCGTGCGTGAGGGATGGTATCCACCACTCGTATTTTTGGGTATAGGGGCAATGACCGACTTCTCGGCACTAATATCCAATCCTAAATTGATTCTGGTTGGTGCAGCTGCACAGTTCGGCATATTTGGTGCTTACATGATAGCTCTGGCTTTAGGTTTTGAACCTAATCAGGCTGCCGGCATTGCTATCATCGGAGGTGCAGACGGACCTACTGCCATATTCTTAAGTAGCAAGTTGAGTCCTAATCTTATGGGCGCTATCGCTGTATGCGCATATTCATATATGGCACTTGTCCCTGTAATACAACCGCCTCTGATGCGTCTTCTAACTACAAAGAAGGAACGTGTAATGCATATGAAGCCAGCCCGTAAGGTGAGCCAGACAGAACGCATTCTATTTCCGATAATGGGACTTTTGCTTACTACATTCATAGTACCTTCAGGTCTGCCACTTCTGGGTATGCTGTTCTTCGGTAATCTGCTTAAGGAGTCTGGTAAAACTACACGTTTGGCAAAGACTGCCGGCAATGCTCTCAACGATATTGTCGTTATTTTACTTGGTCTTACAGTGGGTTGCAGTACACAGGCCAGCGAATTCCTTACATCAAACACAATAAAGATATTCTTTCTCGGAGCTATGGCATTCATTATAGCTACAGCTAGCGGAGTACTGTTCGTCAAGTTTATGAACATATTCTTGCCTATATCTAAAAAGATGAATCCGCTTATTGGAAATGCCGGTGTAAGTGCTGTACCTATGAGTGCCCGTATATCCAACAACTTAGGACTGGAATATGACCGTCACAACTTCTTGTTGATGCATGCGATGGGACCTAATGTAGCAGGTGTAATCGGTTCGGCGGTAGCTGCAGGTGCACTGTTGGGATTCCTGTCATAGAGATATATAAAGTATAGAAATTAAGCAAGTCCCGGACTAAATTAATCAGTCCGGGACTTA
Source organism: Xylanibacter oryzae DSM 17970 (assembly GCF_000585355.1). NCBI lineage: Bacteria > Pseudomonadati > Bacteroidota > Bacteroidia > Bacteroidales > Prevotellaceae > Xylanibacter > Xylanibacter oryzae. Next base: position 1,539,245 of record NZ_KK073873.1, read on the forward strand.
TTTTATATTGTTTAAAGTATTAATCAGATACTATAGGACACCAAATTCTGAAAGTTGTACCCTTCCCTACCACAGATGATACATCAATTTTACCACCAATATTATCAACAAGAGCCTTGCATATGGAAAGACCGAGTCCAGTGCCGGGCTTAAAAGAATCAAGTTTATCAAACCTATTGTATATCCTCTTAATCTTTTCTTCAGGTATGCCAACACCGGTATCAGATACAATAACAGTTATGCCATCAGGATTTATCTCATAAGACATTCTTATACATCCCCTCTGTGTATACTTAAACGAGTTATGCACAAGATGAATAAGCAGTTGTCTAAGTTGATTTTTATCTGCTATGATATTACATTCGTCAACAGGCACTTCGCATGTGAATATTATTTCAGTCGGATTAGGATTTTGGAGTTTTAATGATGAATATACAGTATTGAACATTTCCGACAAATTGAATTTTTTATCATCAAGTTCCATATTACCTGATTCTATAGTAGACAATTCCAGAATATTATTGATAATGTTAAGTAGTATCTTACTATTATGGTTTATCATATCCTGGCATTTCTTCATCTCCTGGTTTTTAGGATTGAATTTACAAATAACATCAGAGAATCCTACAATGGCATTAAGCGGTGTTCTTATTTCATGACTGATATTAGATAGGAAATCCGATTTAAGACGGTCAGATGCCTGAGCTTTGTCCTTTTCCACTTCCAACTGTTTATGAGCATTTACCGTTTCTGTTACATCACGAAAAGTTACGACGATAAACTTTAGTTTATCGTCGTAATCGTAAACAGGGTTGATATGTGTTTCTGTATAATGTATGCCCTTTGGTAAACCCATTGTGAAGTATGAATTATTCATAAGTTTATCATAGTCATTCTCAAGAACTCCGCTGAATACTTCGGGATGTTCACGGTCTATGATGCTTGAAAATACAGGATTATCAAAAATACATGTGTTTGCTTTAAACAGTTCCTCTTTCGAAATACCATAAATACTGCAAGAGAGTTCATTAGCTTCAATAAGATAGCCATTATTATCATATAGACGTATGCCTGTAAGTGCATTGTCAAATATAGTCTTATACTTGAGCAGAAGTTCAAAACTCTCTACGCTATCTCTATTAATTCTTTTGCGATTGACCAATATCAATATGCATAATATGCAAAGCAAAAAAAGGAGTATAAGTATAATGTATTTTATCATATTAATTATTCGTAGGTTATTACTCGCAAATATACCTAATAAATCTATTGATTAGTATAATTTATACACTTTATTTGTTTATTTTAACTATCGTACACAATTTTTGTTAATAGCTATATTATAATGTAAGTAATATAGATTTTTTAATAAATATGTATTTGACAATCAGTATTGATGTCCATATTTATGATTTTTCTTTTATGTTTTCCCGTAAAATGTTTTTTATTTTGCCTTCAACCGGAATTTAATATGCTGATTATCAGTTTGTACGACTGAAGGCAACTTCCTGACTCGCGATATAACCAGTTGTTGATGGATAAGTCTGGATTATATCACGATAAAGTATCTTTACTTGTTCGGAATACGCCTACTATAGGACAATTGGCCCTTTTTGTATATTAGATCGTTAATATCTTGAAAAATATTTATAGATAATCTGTAAATAAAGCTAAACTAATGTGCTTAGAATGCACGCATATTTATTAATAAAAGCTATCCTCTGATAACTTTCGATATTAGTCGAACGATCGTGCGACCTACGTCAAATGATCATTCGACCTAGGTCGAACGTTAGTAAAGAACTGCTACGGGCATAAAAAAGCATTGCTCTATGTATTGAAAAGAGTCCTTTTATAAAATATTTATTGTCTTTTTAAAGAACTAATTTTTAGGACAATGAATAACGACACTCGGAAGGACACAATGAAAACGCACAAGTGACGGACAAAAAACGTCCATTAGAAGTTGCCTTCAGCCTTACAAACTGATAATCAGCACCTTAAGTGCCAGCTGAAAGCAAAATACAAATAACTTAAAAAAAATAAACATTAAATTATAATAGTCTAAGCCCTAATATATCGCTATATTAAGGTTTCAGTGACGTAAAAAATAATATAAACTTATTTATTACACAGCATAATTTAAGTTCGTTATAATCCTTTTTTGAGGTAAAATACAACTATATCAAGAAATATAAAACAAATAGTATACATTATCACTAAAAATAAGACTTATAAGTGTTAAAATAAACAAAGACTAAAAAAGTCTTAAATATTATTTATACCTTTATACTCTGAAAACAAATATTACTTAATTTTATAAAATGCAAGATAAGAAACTTTACAAATTATTCGGTATTGGAATATTGGCATTTTTATGCTTTTCTACAGAGGGATGTAGAAATTCTGATTTTGATTTATCTAATATTGACGCTACATTAGGATTCGGTAGCGATTCAATAAGTTTCCCTGGAAATAGTTCAACAGATTCAATAAAATTGAATGACGTACTAAAACTTGACAATAGTGACTGCGTAAGTATATTGGGAAATGGAGATTATGTATTCAATAAAGAAAATAATGATATAGCAGCGGCCAACCCAACTATTAATAAGGTAAGTATCAAATCGCATAGCATCAACACTTACACTGTTTCTATGTTTAGCTCTTATCTATCAAAGAGCCACTCATTAAGATCGAATATATCAACAGCATCTTTTAACGGTAAGATTACGGCATTCAATTATTCGTACAGCAATGTGCCATCTGCCATTCTTGCTCTTGATTACATGAACGTCAATTCCAATATTACTGTAACACTGTCGTTATCATCCGAACTAAAAAGGAATATAAGCAAACTAAACAGTCTGGTATTCACTTTACCAGGATTTATGGACATAGGTTCTGCAAAATATAACGGGCAGCCGGTAAGTCTTAATGCGAACAACCAGATAACATTGACGGATGTGCCTACTGCTAATAATATTGTTATATCATTGTCTGTTAAGGGTATGAACATGAATGCACAAGAAAACATCGATGCCAACAATAAAATAAATTTTACAAAAGGTGAAAGCATAAACATTATTGGTAATGTAGACATAAACGGAACGTTTGACACTTCGGGCATAACCGCATCTATTGTACCTTCTGCATGCGTAATAAGTGGTATTATGGAAATAGACGACATGAGCATATCTGGAGCTACAGGTAAATTCAGTCCATCTATCGACTTTGATAATATAGGTAAAGTGGACTTGAATAATATACCTGATTTTCTGAATGACAATGCTGTAAATATGGATTTGTACAATCCGACCATAATACTTAACGTGCAATCCGACTTACCTCTAAAAGGACTTATTAGTGGTACTCTAACATCAAAATATGATGGCAAACCTGACGTGTCCGTTAATGTACCTCAATTCAGCGTAAATGCAAATACTACTACCAAGGTATGTATCTGCAAAAACAAAGCAGCTCTGACAGATAAATATGATGAGGTTGTAGAGATTCCGAATCTTTCAGACATAATAAAGTCTATCCCAAAGTCCATTACATTCGGTAACATAACGGCTAAGGGAGACGGGAGCATTACATCGACTATAGAAATGGGTAAGATATATACGGTAAAACCTACTTATAAAGTGGAGGCCCCACTGGCTTTCTCTTCAGATGCAAAGATAGTATACAATGACACTCTCGACGGATGGAACAAGGATGTGAAAAAACTAAGCATAGATAATAAGGTACAGTTTTCTGCTGATGTTGTAAATCAGGTACCAGTATATCTTTCGGTTACAGCGCAGGCTATTGATGTAAACAAGCAACCGATAAGCAATAGTGACATAAGTATAGAAATCAAGCCTACAGTACCTGCATATAATCCGATAACAAAGGAGGCTGGTACTACACAGTTGGTTATTAACATCACACAGAACAAGAAGAATGCTTTCAAGAATCTTGATGGCATAATATTCAAAGCTACAGGGGCAGCACAGGCAGAGGGACACTCTGCTGTTGAAGGGGTAACTATAAATGCTTATTACCAAAAACTACTACTTAAAAATATCAAAGCAAAAATTTATGGTAAGATTATTGCCGACTTCGAATAGACTGCTTAAAACGATAAATAGGAACACATGATGAAAAATTATAAATACATATATATTGCTGCAATGGCAATGATTTCTTCTGCATCAATGGCTCAGGGACTCAATTCAGCTTACTTCACCAACGATTACAAATACAGACATGACCTAAACCCTGCATTCGGGAATGATCAGAACTATGTATCTTTCCCGGGAATTGGTAATATCAATGTCAAGACCATGGGCAATTTCGGTTATGAAGATATTGTCTTTGACAATCCGATGTACCCAACAGAAAGTGACAAAAAGAAAACAACATTTATGAATCCTTACATTAAAGATGGATTGAGTGGATTCAACAAAGGTAATAACATTATAGGCAGTGAGCTTTCGATCGCCATATTGTCTACTGGTTTTAAGGCTTTTAATGGATATAATACTATAGAAGTAAATTCACGTACAAATGTAGCAGGAGTGTTACCTTACGAATTATTTGAGTTCGCAAAAAACACAGGCAATAAAACTTATAATATTGGAGACATAAATATGGAAGCTCTCAGCTATGCAGAAGTTGCATTCGGTCACTCTCACAATATTGGAAAAAGACTGCGTATTGGTGCCAAAATAAAATTGCTGTTCGGTATAGCTGATGCTTCTTTCAAATTCAAAAATGTTACTGCAGACTTAGAGAACAGCAATAAATGGACAATAAATGGTGATGCACAGGCTCACGTGTCTATGAAAGGATTCAAATATAAAAGTGAAACTAAAGATTATAAATCTTCAACAGGTACATACGAGCGCATTAATGATGTGGATGTAAATGGTGCAGGACTTGGCGGTTTCGGAATCGCAGCAGATTTAGGTGGAGTATACAAAGTAAGTCAATCCTTTACATTAAGTGCAGCACTACTTGACTTAGGCTTCATAAACTGGTCGAATAACATGAGTGCTGAAAATAGCAATAAGTCATTTACATTCGACGGATTCCATGATGTTTCAGTAAAATCAAATGGAACAAATCCTATAGACAACCAGACTGACAAATACAGTGATCAGATTGCAGACTTTGTGAATCTTCAAGATAAAGGAGATAAAGGAAGAAGAAAGACTAACATAGGAGCTACAGCTAATATAGGTTGTGAGTACTCACTTCCTGCATACCGCAAGCTCACATTCGGATTACTTGGAAGTCAGAGGATAAATGGAAAGTACTCATGGACAGAAGGAAGACTGAGCGCAAATATAGCTCCTGTAAAATGGCTTGATGGTGGCGTAAATGTGGCAGTCAACACATTTACGACGAGTATGGGCTGGATTCTTAATATTCACCCCAAAGGTATAAACTTATTTATCGGTATGGATCATGTAATTGGAAAATGTAGCAAAGAATATATACCGCTTAGTTCAAATGCTAGTGCATCGTTTGGATTTAATATTACTTGGTAAAACAAATAAAATACGAGGTGGTCAGTATATACTTGACCACCTCGTCATTAGTTAAAGTCTATATTAAGTCTGTGATAAACACACCTATCAGACTTTTGTAACAAACGCTATTTCTAACAATTTCAGGTAAGACAATTTGTCTACTGAAATCAGTAAAGACAAAAATGGTTACAAAAGTTACAAGTTACAAAAGTAAAAATGAATAAACTTGCCACACATAATAAGTAATAGACAGCGCACTATCTTTTCTATTTAGCTGTATTATTCATTACAAGTGCAAAGTTCAAAAAAGAATATTACAAATACATTCCATTTATATTTAAATCCGTATAAAATAAAAAAAGCTCCCCTCGCGGGAAGCTTCTTTTGCTATATATAACATATTACGCTGCTACTGCAATCCAGTCATAAATAAAGCTGCAAACTCCAAAGAGTACTACTCCGGCCATACATATGAACAAAGCTAGTTTAGTATTAAAGTCACTCTTGAATGTTGGTAAAGGAGCCTCATTCTTGTTAATATACATAGCTTTAACAATAATAAGATAGTAGTAAAGACTCACTACTGTATTAACCAATGCTATAAATACTACAAGATATACCCAGAAACTCTTAACATTGAGAGCTGCCATAAAGACAAAGAATTTACTGAACATTCCCGCAAATGGAGGAATACCTCCAAGAGAGAACAATGCTAATGTCATAAGGAATGACAATTTAGGGTTAGTCTGGTAAAATCCATTGTAATCATCAATATCAACTTTTCCATTATTATTCTGCTCCACCACGCTGATTATTGCAAATACAGCAAGGTTGGCTGCAACATAAACTAATATGTAATATGAAAGAGATGCTATACCCATCGCACTATTGCCTATAACAGCCAACATAATATATCCTGCCTGGCTGATAGAACTGAAAGCCATGAATCTCTTAAGATTTTTCTGACGGATAGCAAATAGGTTGGCTATTGTTATACTCAATACAACAACAATATCAAGCATATACTGCCAATACTCTGACATAGGAGCGAAGACTTTCATAAGGATCATTGCAAGCGCAAAGGCTGCAGCACCTTTAGAAACTACACTAAGATATCCGGTAACGGCTGTTGGAGCACCCTGATATGTGTCTGCTGTCCAAAAATGGAATGGAACAAGGCTTATCTTGAATCCTAATCCACTGAAGAAAAAGACCATGCCCATAATATTAAGAGCCATATTTTGTGAGTTTCCTAATGCTGTGGCTACATCTTCAAAGTATAATGTGCCAACACTACCATATATGAATGATATACCATAGAGCATTACGCCACTAGAAAATACTGCTGTCAAAATAAACTTAGCAGCAGATTCAGCTGACTCATTACGTTTCTTATCAAGAGCAATAAGACAAGCCATAGGTACTGATGCCATCTCTAGACCTAGAAAGAACATCAGGAAATGACCTGAACTCACCATTATGTTCATACCCAACAAAGTTGAGACTATCAACATATAGAATTCACCTTCACGACTCTTTGTATCTTCGCGTGAAAGCCACTGACGACTCTGAATGAGTACTATAAGTGTACCTACTGCAAGTATTGTCTTAAGGACACCAGCTGCAGCCGTAGTCTGATACATTCCACCGAAGGCTGAAACTGGTACCTGTGGCAGAATATTGATTATAATCTGCGCAAGCATCAATACGCACATCAACGGGTTAAACCATTTACGTTCTTTACCGTTGGAACAGAAGTCCGCAATGAATGTTATCACTAGGATAAGCATCAATGTTGCTTCCGGTATCATTTTTAAAAATTGACTGTAATCCATTTTTTAATATTTCAATTTTCAATCCTCATTTCTTAATTCTCATTAGAGCGCTGCAACCATATTGATATGGTCGATTATAGGACCTATTGTATCACTGATAACATTGCTAGCCCATAATGGAGCTAAACCAAGACCAGCTACACAGAATATCAACCCACAAACAGCAACTCGCTCATCCCATGTGGCATCTGTAAGTTTCTCATAAGCAGGATCAGCAACTTTTTGATATAGGATTTTACCTACTACGCGAAGAATGTAGACTGCAGTGATAACGATACTTGTACAAGCGATTATAGTAGCTGTACGGTGGAATACATCAGCATTAGAGAATGAACCAACAAAGATTGTCATCTCTGCTACGAAACCAGAGAAACCTGGAAGACCTAGATTGGCAAGACCGGCTATTACATAACCGACGCCCAAGAATGGCATTATCTTCATTAATCCACCCAACTTTCTTACGTCTCGAGTATGTGTACGTCCGTATATCATACCGATAAGGGCAAAGAAGAGGGCTGTCATAAGTCCATGAGAAAGCATTTGCAAAACAGCTCCGGTACAAGATGTGCGTGTCATCATAAGGAGAGCGAACAAAACCAGTCCACAATGGCTTACTGATGAATAGGCATTAATGTATTTCAAGTCGGTCTGCACACAAGCTGACAAAGCTCCATAAACTACAGATATAGTTGTAAGGATCAAGAATATCCAACTTAATTCTTTAGCCGCATAAGGCATAAGGAACATTGCAATACGAAAACATCCATAACCTCCAAGTTTCATAAGTACTCCGGCATGAAGCATTGATACTGCTGTCGGGGCCGAAGCATGACCATCAGGAGACCATGTATGAAATGGGAATAAAGCACCAAGTACTCCAAACCCTACAAATACAAATGGGAAGAATATCATCTGCATATTCTTCGGCATTAGATGTCCACTTGCAATTTCCAATATATTCATTGTAGTAGCTCCACTGAAGAAGTAGATACCAAGGATACCAAGAATAAGCAACGCAGAACCACCCATAAGCATAAGAGTAAGTTTCATAGCCGCATACTCTTTTGGTCCACTACCCCATACACCAATAAGAAGGTACATCGGTATGAGGGCTACCTCATAGAACATGAACATAGTAAACATGTCTGTAGATATAAAGAACCCATATACACCTGTAGAAAGAAGTGTAAACCAAAGGAAATATTCTTTAGTAAGAGGTTTCAACTGCCAAGAAGCGAATGTTCCTGTAAATACAATTATACTTGAAAGTAGAAGCATAACAACAGAAATACCATCTATACCTACTGAATAGCAAATGTTTAATGGTTTAAACCAAGCGACACTGTATACATATAGCATAGGATCAGTATTGCCGGCATGACGCTGTTGGATGAAATCGATAGTCAAATAGATAGAAAGGGCCAATAGTAAACTGGCTCCTACAACCATCACACCACGCACTTGATTAAGGTTGCGAGACAGCCATAGGCAAAGCAACATCAGTGCAGGGATTAATACGAATAGACTTAATATACTCATTTTTATCTAATTCTTTATAAACATATACATAACAAGAATAATGTCAATGCTATTGTTCCTGTCAGGAACCATACTGCATACTGACGTACATCACCACTCTGCCATCCACGAATGGAATCACCTGCTGCATTTGTACCCCACGCCATAAAGTTCATTGCTCCATCCACAACGTGACGGTCGAACCAGGCAATTGGTTTACTTATACAACGGAATATTACCTTGTGGGTAACAAACATCCAAACTTCATCAATATAGAAACGGTGATAAGCTGCTTCGTGCAAACGAGGAAATTTCTTTGCAAGATAATCTGCAACAGGTGTTGTCTTACCACTATACATAAATGTTGCCAATGCAATAGCAGATAAAGCCAATACAGTAGAAGTGATAGCTACAGTCCAATTGACATGAGTATCAAAACTTAATCCGTTGGCTGATACAAAGTGACCGAATGGTATCCATCCGCAAAGTACTGTTATCAGAGAGAGGAATATCAATGGGAAAGTCATGCATGCAGGTGCCTCATGAGGTTTCTTTGCACCTTCATTGATATGTTTTTCATAATATCCTTGTCCCCAAAATATTACATAATAGAGACGGAACATATAGAATGCTGTCATACAAGCTATTCCACTCATTATCATGCCCATTACAGGGTTGAAGTTATAACATGCTACAAGAATTTCATCTTTTGAGAAGAATCCACTCAATGGCCATATACCTGATATCGCAAGACAACAGATGAGGAATGCTATATGTGTAATTGGCATATACTTACGCAGATTACCCATAAAGTTCTTCTCATTGCTACCTACCGCCTCAATAATACACCCTGCACAGAGGAAAAGACATCCCTTGAACATAGCATGTGTGAAAAGGTGGAACATTCCGGCCATATAACCTAAACCATAAGAATCAGCATATTCAGCTGTATGGGCTACAGCTCCTGTAGCAGCATCTGGCATAGATACGCCAAGAGCCACAAGCATAAAACCAATCTGCGATATAGTAGAGAATGCAAGTACACGTTTAATATCACTCTGACAACAAGCGACCGCTGCTGCATAGAATGCTGTAAATGCTGCAATATAAGCAATCCAGTGCAATTGTGCTGGAGCATATTGCACAAAAAGAGGGAACATGCTTGCTACCAAGTAAACACCTGCAACAACCATTGTAGCAGCATGAATCAAAGCAGATACTGGTGTTGGACCCTCCATGGCATCCGGCAACCATATATGCAATGGGAACATTGCACTCTTACCGGCACCACCAATAAACATAAAGAACAATGCAAGTGGCATCAACTGAGCTGCACCTGCAACCTTACCAGCCAATTCGGGCATAGCGTTAAGGTCGAAATTGAATGTTCCTACATAATAACTATATATCAGAATACCAATAAGGAAGAACAAATCGGCAAAACGTGTTACAATAAACGCTTTCTTACTAGCTGCCACAGCAGTATGCTTTGGATAATAGAAACCAATAAGAAGATAAGAAGAAACGCCAACCAACTCCCAGAAAAGGTACATCTGGAAGATGTTAGTTGCAACTACCAATCCTAACATTGACATTGTGAAAAGGCTTAAGAACGCATAATAACGCTGGAAACCTTTCTCGCCATGCATATATCCAAACGAGTAAATATGAACCATAAAACTGACCGTAGTAATAACAACCAACATCATCACTGAGATAGGTGTGAGTCTGAATCCGATATTAAAAGTCAGCAGTTCATTAAACTTTAACCATGTAAAATTAAAAGGTGTTATTGTAGGAAATAATCCATCAGCTCCCCTGCCCTGTCCGAGAAAATACTCGAAAGCGGTGTAGTAAGAGAGACAGAATATTGTACCCAGAACAACAGTACCTATTATTCCCGCAACTTTGTGCGACATCTTCATACCAGCCAATCCTAACAAGACGAATGATAAAGCCGGTAGAAGGAGTATCAAAAATACATAACTGTAATCCATAAGTTTTTAATATTTCATGTTTTCAATACTGTTCACCTGATCGCTATGGAAATGACGGTAAACATTAATTATTATTGCTACAGCTACAGCTGTCTCTGCGGCACTGACACCAATACTGAACAGAGAAAAGAAAAATCCTTCAAGCTGCCCTGGGAATAGTAAACGATTGAAAGCTGCGAAATTAATATCAACCGAATTGAGCACCAACTCGATAGAAATTAGCATGGCAATCAGATTACGGCGTGTAACAAAACCAAATACGCCGATTGCAAATAATAGTGCAGACAGCACAAAATAACATTCTACTGGTACCATATTTTATTTCTCCTTTCTTGAAATTACTATACCACCGATAATACAAGCGAGCAAAAATACTGAGATAAACTCAAACGGTAGTACATACTGGTACTTGTCTGAGCCCATCAATGCATGACCTATTGTACGCATAGGAACTTCTACATCAGCTTGCTGGGTAGCCATATAAATGAATTTATTCTTAAGCAACACTACTAGTACTGTAGCGAGACATGCTAGTGTGGCAATTATACCACCAATTACATGACCGCCCTTCAGACGTTCGATAAGTCCCTGCAGAGTACGTTTACTAACCAACTGTATTGCAAAAATATAAATCATTGTAATACCGCCTGCGTAAACTGATATCTGAGCTACACCTAGGAAGGTGTAGTCGAGCAGGAAATATAATCCTGCAACTCCGAAGAGAACAAAAAGCAGGAATGTGGCTGCTCTCATTATTCGTTTCGTCGTAACACACATCACGGCTGAACCGAGAATCACTACGGCAAGAATTATAAACATTACCATGTTTGCCATTTTATTTATCCTCCTCTTTCTTTTCTACCTTAGTTTCCTCAACAGCTTCTACCTTAGTAGTTTGAGATGTTTCGGGTTCGACATAAGGTTTGTAAATATTAAGATGTTGAACCAATTTGGTACGATCGAAAACCGAGTTTTCAAAGTCTTTTACGAACTTGATTGCATCGTGTGGACAGGCATTAACACATAACTGGCAGAACATACAATCTCCTAGATCATATACATAATCCTTAAGGATTCGTTTCTTTTTGCCATCTGCAGTCTCAACCATCTCAGGTATTACCTTGATTGTTCCGTTAGGACATGCGATCTCACATAATTTACAAGCCACACATTTATTGTTATCCTCCGCATCGTGAGGCATTACCAATAGTCCGCGATGACGCTCTGCGATATGCTCTGTCTTACGGTTCTCAGGATATTGTTCGGTCACTTTCTTTGTGAAATATTCACTCATAGTGACACGCAAACCTGTGAGCAATGACTTCACAGCATCTGATATCCCTCCGAAATATGATTTATTATTTTCCATTTTCTATTCCAATATTTCAAATATTAAAAGTGCCAACCAAAAGCTACGACGATTGTCATCAAGACAAGGTTTAGCAAACTTAACGGCATAAGATATTTCCATTCCAACTTCAATATCTGGTCAATACGGAGACGTGGGTATGTCCACTTAATCCATAATAATACCCATACAAGGAAGAATGTCTTACCAAGGAACCAGACGAAACCAGGTATGTAATCCATAACATGGTTGAATCCTTCTAGTCCAGCAACATGTAATGGCATCCATCCGCCTAAAAATACTGTTGCTGCAATACCTGCTATTATAAACATATTAAGGTACTCTGCAAGATAGAAGAAGCCAAATCCCATACCTGAATATTCTGTATGATAACCTGCTGTCAACTCACTCTCTGCCTCTGCAAGGTCGAACGGACCACGATTAGCTTCTGCATTACCTGAAATTAAGAATATCAAGAATGCTATTATTGCAGGTATATGTCCCTTAAATATAAGCCATGAATCACTTTGGGCCTCTATTATTCCAGACAACTGCATAGTTCCTGTAAGTGCGACGGCAGAAATAAGGCATAAACCAAGAGACATCTCATAAGATATCATCATCACAGCTCCACGCATTGCGGATATAACTGAATACTTGTTGTTAGATCCCCATCCTGCAAGGAATATACCAATTATTCCAAGACTGGAAATAGCTGTTACGAGAAATACGCCAACATTAAAATCGAGAATTGACGCGCCCTTGTTCCAAGGCATAAAAGCGAAAGCTCCTACTGAACCTATAAGAACCAAGAACGGTGCTATTACATAAAGCAGCTTATCAGACTTGTCTACAGGGAAAATCTCTTTTATGAGCATTTTCACTACATCGGCAAATACCTGAAATATACCCCAAGGACCTACTCGCATAGGGCCTAGACGGCACTGGAAATAAGCGCAGACTTTACGTTCCATAAAGATAAGTGCGATAGCAAGAAGGGCGTAAGCTGTAAGAATAAGCAGACCCACGATAACGCACTCAATAAGGATTGACCAGAAACTACCAAGACCTAAAGTCGTACGAAGGAGACTGTCAAACCATGTTGTTATTATACTAAAGTCAAACATTGTATTTTATTATTTTATCTGTCAATATCCGGAATAACATAGTCAAGTGTTGCACCTACAGATATCAAGTCGGCGATTTTCTCACCACGCAAGATTTCATCCATTGCAGACACTAAAGATAAGCCCATAGGACGGAATTTCAGACGATATGGCTTTTTATCACCACGGCTATCCAAATATACGCCAATTTCGCCACGACTACCTTCACAACTGGTATACCATTGTCCTTCAGGAACCTTAATAATTGGCTTCTGCTTGATATAGAAGTCACCTTCTGGAATGTTATCAATAAGTTGTTCTAGTATATGAACGCTCTGTTTCATCTCGTCCATACGAACCTTATATCTATCGAAACAATCACCATTGTTATAAGTTATTTCGTTCCAGTCTATCTTATCGTACATGGCGTAAGAATGATTTTTACGAACATCATTATGCCATCCAGAAGCACGGCCTGTACCACCTGTACAACCATAAGATATAGCATCTTCAAGAGATAATTTACCTACACCTACAAAACGATTATTTGTTATGACATTACCTGTAAAGATGTCATCAAATTCTTTGAATTTAGGCTTGATATAATTACAGAGTTTCTTTACATTACTTACAAAATTAGGATCGATATCTTCTTGACATCCACCTATTCTATAATAATTTTGTATCAGTCGTCCTCCTGTAGTCTCTTCCATAACATTAAGCACTTCTTCTCGGTCACGCATACCATATATAAAAGCGGTAAGAGCACCTAAGTCCTGTGCGCAACAGCTGTAGAACAGAAGATGAGAGTCAAGACGCTGCAACTCATCCATTATTGTGCGAATGTATTTAATACGGTCTGATAATTCAACGCCCATTGCTTCTTCAACTACTGAAACCAAAGCATGACGGTTCATCATAGCGCTCAAATAATCAAGACGATCTGTAAGGGCAAGTGTCTGAGGGTAAGTGTAATCCTCACACATTTTTTCAACACCTCTATGTATATATCCACAATGTGGATATATCTTACGAACTGTCTCACCATCAAGTACTGTCTGTAAACGAAGGACTCCGTGTGTAGCTGGATGCTGAGGACCGATGTTTATAACATAATCATCATCCCCAAATAATTTATGTTGAGTAGCGACCAACTTACCATTTTCGTCAAGGCTCCATTCATTAGTATAATCTGGTTCAGGATCAGACTCTAGAGTATATTTATTATTCTCCGGACTCATATCATAATCCTTACGAAGTGGATAACCTTCAAAATCACTTCTTAGATATAGGCGACGCATATCTGGATGTCCGAGGAACTTAATTCCAAGAAAATCATACACTTCTCTTTCTAGAAAGTCTGCACTTTTCCAAATTTTAGATATTGAAGGAATATAAGCACTGTCACGGTCTCCACCGGCAATAGTCTTAACACTTATACGCTCATGACTATTTGTATTCTCTAAGATATAGATACATCCAAGTCCTTCTTCTCCAAAATCTTCACCTACTATAGTTATAAGGAAGTCGAAATGCTTTTCGCTCTTAAGTTTTGCCATCTCTGAGGCAAAATTCTTTAATTCGAATACTTTATTTTCAAGTTTCATAGCTTCCTTACTTATTTATATTATTTTTAAGATCTTCATCTGTAACGATGATTGGCTTCTTCTCTTTATGGTTTGCCCCACCAAAGAACTTTTCGACCTTAACTTTACGCTGCAATTGCATCATACCATAAAGGATAGCTTCTGGACGTGGAGGACAGCCTGGAATGTAAACATCTACAGGAACAAACTCATTAATGCCGCGCACTACGTGGTAACTTGATTTGAAAGGACCACCTGAAATAGCACATCCACCCACTGCAATTACATACTTTGGCTCAGCCATTTCGTCATAAAGACGTTTCATAACAGGCGCCATTTTATTGGTTATAGTTCCTGCACACATTATCAAATCGGCTTGGCGTGGAGAATTACGTGTAACCTCAAAGCCAAAGCGTGCGAAATCATAACGGGCACAACCAACAGCCATGAACTCAATACCACAGCAACTTGTTGCAAAGGTAAGAGACCAAAGAGAATTGGAACGCCCCCAGTTAATCATCTGATCTAACGAGCCAGTAATGACATTAACGCCACCTTCATGCAACTCTTGAGCTATTTTTTCAAGAGAATCATTATCCTTAAACTCTGCGTAAGGAATACTTTTGATTTTAGGTTTTCTTACTTCCATTCCAAAGCTCCTTTCCGCCAAGCATAAGCTAGGCCAAATACCAATACCAACAAGAAGAACCCAATGCTAACTAAAGCCATAGGTCCAAAGTCCTTAACTACTACTGCCCATGGATAGAGGAAAACAGTTTCCACATCGAACATGAGAAAGAGGATTGCAAAGAGGTAGTAACCTATATGAACAGGTAACCAAGAAGAACCGCGTGTAGGGATACCACACTCAAACGGTTCGCCTTTCACCTTGTTATAAGAGCGCGGACCGATAAGCTTAGCTATAACATAAGCCGCCACTACCAGAAAAATTGCCGTTATCAAAACGGTGATTAACAAAATGAAATAATCCATATATGTATTATAATATATTATATTGTTTCGCTTTAGCGGCTGCAAAGGTAGTAAATTTATCGCAAAGAATAAAAGGATATTTATATTTTATTTTGGCATTTATGCATTTTATTTTTATAACTAAGTAAAAAGTTTCCGATTTATTAGTTTTTAACCAATAAAAATATCAATGATGAAACTTTACAAGCCCTTTCATTGGACTTTTTTCAATTACTCCAATTGTATATTCTTCTTCTTTTGCAGCCTCTGCTAATTCTTTACTATAATAGAAGGCAACACTACCTATTGCGCCAACCTTAAGATCTCTACGGTTATACTGAGAAAGGTTATATTTAAAAAATGATCTAAAATTATCCACAACTAATTGATGTAGAGTCTCATTGCCAAGATGTCTACGAATGAAAAGTGATGTTGATGCCAAGAATCTATTTGCTAACGGCTGCCGATAGACCCTATCAATGACATCTGTCAAAGTCAACTTATTCTCATCCAAGTATTCATCTCTGATTTGTGAGGATAATTTACCTTTAAATATGGCATTTATAAACAATTTTCCTAGTACTGCACCGCTACCCTCATCGCCCAATATATATCCTAAAGGAGATGTATTCATTTTAACGTTTTGCCCATCATAAAGACACGAATTAGATCCAGTACCAAAAATACAAGCTATACCATATTGGTTTCCACATACAGCCCTTGCAGCTGCCAGGAGATCTCCATTAGTCTCAATATCGGAATGAGGGAATATCTCGGACATAAGTTTCTGCATTTCAGGTATCATTTCAGCTCTGCATCCTGAACCATAAAAACAAACTTGTTCTATGTCTGTATCGCCAAGTTTAGGTAACAATTCATCATTTAATATACCTCGTATTGTATCACAATCCTGATGAAAAGGGTTTATACCTTGAGTTGCAGTTTCTATTACTATATTACCGTCGTCTTCAAGACACCAGTCCGTCTTCGTAGATCCACTGTCTGCTATCAATATCATATATTTATATTTTAGTAATGCAAAGTTAAAACTTTCAGTTGAATAAATTCATTTAATTTAATAAAAACGTTTATTTTTGCAATTAAAAATAAGCATTTATTATTTGTAATCAGGAAAAAAGAGTAACTTTGCAAAAGAAATTGAATGTCTCTATAAAAATGATGAGCAAAGAGATCACATCAAAAGATATAAAATTGATGCCTGCTGAATGGGAAAAACAATCAGCTATTATGCTTACGTGGCCTCATAAAAATACTGATTGGCTCCCGATATTGGATAGGATAACAGAAACATATACAGAACTTGTAAGCAAAATAATCACAGAAGAAAAAATTATTATTGTAGCCCCTGACACCAATATAGTAAAACGAATTATATCGTCAAGGATACATAATGCAGACCAAAGCAAAATTTTTTATTTTGAATGTCCAACTAATGATACATGGGCACGTGATCAGGCCTTTATAACACTCAGAGACAATGAAAAAACGTATTATCTCGATTTTAAATTTAATGGTTGGGGAGAAAAATTTGCTTCTGATAAAGATAATAATATAAACAAACAGCTATTCGCGACAGGTATATTAAAAGGAGAATATATCAATCATCTTGACTTTGTATTGGAAGGTGGTTCTATTGAAAGTGACGGAAAAGGAACTGTTTTTACTACTACGAATTGCCTAATGTCCCCACATCGTAACCAACCTCTGTCAAAGAATGAAATAGAGAACAAGCTAAAATTATATCTCAAAGCAAAACGTATTGTTTGGATAAATCATGGTAATCTAATAGGTGATGACACCGATGGACATATTGACACTCTAGTAAGGATAGCCCCTAATGACTCTATATTGTATGTAAGTTGTAGTGATAAAGAGGATTCTCAGTACTACGAGCTAAAAGCTATGGAAGAAGAACTAACTAATTTACGAACCATTGAAGGACATCCATATCGTTTGCTTCCTCTTGAAGCACCTTCACCTATATATTATGAAGGAGAAAGACTACCTGCTACATATGCAAATTATTTAATAATCAATGGAGCTGTAATTGTGCCTACATATGGGCAGGATGATAAAGACCGCAAGGCATTAGAAACTATTGCCTCGGCATTCCCTGATAGAATAATAAAAGGTATAGATTCAAATAATATAATAATACAGCATGGATCAATTCATTGCTGTACTATGCAACTATATTAATATAATAAAGGAGAAAAGTATATGAAGGGAATAAAGATAGGTTTGATACAACAACATAACAATGCTGATAAAGCAGACAATATAAGTCGCCTGACTAAAAGCATTGTAGACCTTGCACACAAAGGAGCACAACTAATCGTTATGCAAGAATTACATAATTCTTTATATTTCTGCCAGACAGAGAATGTTGACTGTTTTGAACTTGCAGAAAATATTCCAGGCCCATCTACGGAACTCTTTGGAAAAATAGCAAAAGAAAATAATGTAGTAATAGTTACGTCACTATTCGAAAAGCGAGCAGCCGGATTATATCATAATACCGCAGTAGTTATAGAAAAAGATGGTTCTATAGCAGGTAAATATCGAAAGATGCACATACCTGACGACCCAGCATATTACGAAAAATTCTATTTTACGCCAGGTGATTTAGGATTTCATCCTATACAAACATCTGTAGGATGTCTAGGTGTACTGGTCTGTTGGGATCAATGGTATCCTGAAGCCGCTCGACTAATGGCTCTTCAAGGAGCTGAGATTTTAATTTATCCAACCGCCATCGGATTTGAAAGCAGTGACACTTCTGAAGAAAAACAACGTCAACGTAATGCATGGCAAACAGTACAACGTGGTCATGCTATATCAAACGGATTACCTGTAGTAGCCGTTAACCGGGTTGGATACGAACCAGATCCATCTGAAATTACTGGTGGCATCCAGTTTTGGGGCACATCCTTTGTTGTCGGCCCACAGGGAGAAATCCTAATACAAGCGTCAGAAACTAAAGAAGAACTCCTAACCATTGATATAGACCTTTCACATAGCGAAAACGTTAGAAGATGGTGGCCTTTCTTAAGAGATAGGCGTATAGATCAATATGGCGATATAACTAAGAGGTATATTGAGTAAGATAAACAGCAAACTTAGATAGATATTTATAACCAACCAATATAAAAGATTCAGATTATGTCAACAAACTTAAGATTTCAGGTGGTGGAAGAAGCTTTCAAGAAAAAAGCCATTGAGGTTAATGTACCCAACGAACGACCATCAGAGTATTTCGGCAAGTATGTCTTCAATCGTGAGAAGATGTATAAATACCTGCCGGTAGATGTTTACGCCAAACTAGTTGACGTTATTGATAACGGTGCTCGCCTTGACCGTAGCATTGCAGATGCAGTGGCAGCAGGTATGAAAAAATGGGCTATGGAGAATGGTGTAACGCACTATACTCACTGGTTCCAGCCTCTCACAGAGGGTACTGCAGAAAAACATGATGCTTTTGTTGAGCACGATGGTAAAGGAGGTATGGTAGAAAAATTCTCTGGCAAACTGCTTGTTCAGCAAGAACCGGATGCTAGTTCATTCCCTAACGGTGGAATCCGCAACACCTTCGAGGCTCGTGGATATTCTGCGTGGGACCCTACATCACCCGTATTCATTATGGATGACACATTATGTATACCTACTATTTTTATTTCCTATACAGGTGAAGCCCTTGACTATAAAGCACCCCTATTGCGTGCCCTACGTGCGATAGACGCTGCAGCGACAGACGTTTGTCACCTATTTTATCCTGAAGTAAAAAAAGTTCAAACAAACCTTGGCTGGGAACAAGAATACTTTCTAGTAGACGAAAGTCTATACAGTGCACGCCCGGATCTCGTTCTTACAGGTCGTACGCTTATGGGGCACGAATCTGCAAAGAATCAACAGATGGACGATCACTATTTTGGTACTATTCCAGATAGAGTCCAAGCATTTATGAAAGATCTTGAGATACAAGCTCTAGAGCTTGCGATACCTTGCAAAACACGTCATAATGAAGTAGCTCCAAACCAATTTGAACTTGCTCCTATTTACGAAGAATGCAATCTTGCTGTAGACCATAATATGCTATTGATGTCTCTAATGAAAAAAATAGCTCGTAAACATGGATTCAGAGTATTACTACATGAAAAGCCATTCGATGGTGTAAATGGTTCAGGAAAACATAATAACTGGAGTTTATCTGCTGATAACGGTAAATTGCTACATTCTCCAGGTAAAACGCCTGAAGAGAATTTACGATTTGTTACATTCATTGTAGAGACACTTATGGGAGTTTATAAACATAATGGACTACTAAAAGCATCTATCATGAGTGCGACTAATGCACATCGTCTAGGGGCAAACGAAGCACCTCCTGCTATAATATCATCATTTCTTGGTAAACAGTTGACAGATGTATTAAACCACATTGAGAAATCAGATAAAGATGAGTTGTTCAATCTGAAAGGCAAACAAGGTATGGAACTGGATCTGCCACAGATACCGCAGCTAATTATTGATAATACAGACCGTAACCGCACATCCCCATTTGCTTTTACCGGAAACCGTTTTGAATTCCGTGCAATTGGTAGTGAGGCAAATTGTGCATCAGCAATGATTGCGCTAAATACAGCCGTTGCCGAGTCTCTCAATGACTTCAAAAAACGTGTAGATACACTAATTCTTAGAGGCGAACCAAAGATTAGCGCAATTATAGATGTACTCCGAGATGACATTAAGACATGTAAGCCAATACGTTTTGACGGAAACGGCTATTCTGAAGAATGGGTTAAAGAAGCGAAGAAACGAGGACTTGACACTGAAAGAAGTTGCCCTGTAATCTTTGAACGCTACCTAGATGCAGAAAGCATAAAGATGTTTGAGGACATGAATGTAATGAACAAGAAAGAACTTGAAGCACGCAACGAGGTAAAATGGGAGACTTATGTCAAGACTGTACAGATAGAAGCCAGAGTAATGGGAGATTTATCCATGAACCATATAATACCTGTAGCAACACACTATCAAAGTCAGTTAGCTAAGAACGTAGCTTGCCTGAGAAATATATTCGATGCAGATAAAGCAAAACGATTATCTGCACGTAACATGAATATTATTGAGGAGATTGCTGAGCGCGCCGAAAAGATAGAGAAATTTGTTGAAGAATTGGTAAATGCCCGAAAGGTTGCCAACAAAATAGATGATATACACAACAGAGCTATTGCATATCATGATAATGTAGAGCCTAAAATGGAGCTTATACGCCATGAAATTGACTGTCTGGAAATGATAGTAGAAGATGAATTATGGACTCTGCCTAAGTATCGTGAACTTCTGTTTATAAGATAATATGACATAATTCATAGTTCTAAATAAGGTGAGACTTTCAATAAAGTCTCACCTTATTTTTTATAATTCATAAATGCAAATATTTTACTAACTTATAATCTTGAAAGTAACTGATTACATATATCTAAATTGTTATAGACTTAAGTTCAAATACTCTTGAAGCTATAGCATAGGCGGCCTCATCACAGCAACGAGAGAAACTAGGCCAATCATTGAAATCAATAAAACAATAAGATCCATCTGATCTTACTATACAATCTCCACCATATATATCAATATCAACCATGTCTGCCAAACGTTCGGCATCACTCTGCATAGAAGATATATCAAAATCATAATACATAGCAGCATCGTTCAACCTCTCATCTCCAAACTTTGACTGTCCATCATCGGTAGGATAAAAATATCTAAAGAAATCAACACCTCTAACTCCATAGAATTTTACGAGGTCACCTTTCACATTAGCACTAACCACAACACTTGATATACCACGCTTATGCATTACCTCTATGGCATTAGCCTTTTCTTTTTCATCTTTTGCATAAACGACATCATCTTTAGATTGGGCTGCAGCATCACCACGTTTTACCCAATATCCATATTTACTTATCGCCCTTGGAACAGGTATTCCGCCCTGTTTCATAGTACTATCCAAAAGAGAACGTGCACATTTTTCAACTCCATAAGCGCTATTTATTACAATAGCTCCATTATCTTCATGAGATTTAAGTAGTGCCACGGTTTCAGGCAAACGTCCCATTGACAAATAGATATCAGCATGGTTATCAACCTTTAATGCTGTCTCATTTATGGTACGTACAGCGTATCCTTTCTCCGCAAGGAGTTTAACTACACTTCCGAGAATTGCAGCATCTTTTTCAACAGAATTTGGAGAGAACCGTTCAGCCCTTCCTATTGCTAATATTTTTTTCATTTTTTCTGCAAGAATGTTTCAGCCTTGAGTATATCGTCGGCATGGTCTATATCCATTATCTTATCCATAGGATAAGCCTTTAGTCTAATATTATCAACAATCAGTCCACGCTGAAAGTTGCGCATACGGCTTTCACCCCTATTGATACATTTTTTTAATGTCTCAATAGCTTTTGGTATTAGTCCGTATATTCCTCCTGAGATATATTTGCAATCATGGCTTTCATCAAAGAATCCTGTAACATTAAGATCTCCATCTGTACCGACATACAAGGGTTTTTCATCATCTATATAATCTGTTACGCCCATTAGCCCATCAGCAATATTTTCATTGACTAATTGTCTGAATGTTTTTATATATTCGGAAAACGTTTGTTCATTAAATATAGTATCTACAGTAGTTAAGCAGAATGGTCCATCGCAAATATAAGGACTTATCTCATAGAAGCTATGCATAGAACTAGGTGTACTCTTAACTACAAACCTAAGTGGAACAGGTGTTCCATTAAGCCCATTTTTTTGCAGATTTATAAGATGCCTACTTACCATGGTCGTTATATCATTGCAAATAACGACTATTTCTGTAGCATCATTCTGCATAAAGATCCGTATTAGTCTATCAATAAGCTTTTCACCTGCCACCTGTACTAGAGGTTTCGGCATTTTAACACCTTCGGCTGTGAGTCTTGACCCCTCACCAGCAGCTATTATTGCGAACTTCATTATTTTATATTGTGTATAATTTTGTGCAAAAATAATCATAATTGCCGAAATAATGAAATTTCAGAAGACTTAAATTCATTAATATAAAAAGACAAAAGCATTTTAGACAAAACAAAAGATGTTATATAATAATTATTAGGAATAGAATTCTGCACATAAAATAAAAACTATATATATAGTTTTTGGTATTATAAAACAATTTATTTGTGACACTAACAATTAAAAATAGTTCTAAACAATATTTTTATCTATCTAATAAATAAGATTATCAAGCACAATTCAGATATGTAAGATAACGCTATATACGCATTTGCGTACTATTAGCCATTATTTTGGTCTAAAATACGGTCAAAAAAGGCACCATATAATATACATATTATTGGAAGCTCATTTATATGTGAATAATTATTGGCAAAAAGAACAAAAACAATTCCCATAAATACATTTCAACAATTATATTAATTGCAGAAAATCATCCAGAATCGATTATATACTACAAAAAATCGACCTCTATATTTTTATTAGGAATTTCTCCCTTGCGACTTCTCGCCTTTTTACGATATTCTTTTGGTGATATACCTACATACTGTTTAAAGTATTTGCCAAAAAATGACTGAGTTGGAAATGACAATCTAGCAGCAATCTCCTTTACACTGACATTAGTATATTCAAGCATCTGTTCAGCATCCATTATTACACGATTTATAATCCATTTAAGAGCTGTGACTCCTGACTTGGCTTTTATTATCTCTGAAAAATAACTATACGAGAGACATTGTTCTGATGCATAAAAAGCGACATTTCTCTCTTTACGATAATGCATGTCAAGTGAAACTATAAAACGTTGCATTACCTCATCATTCCTATCAGGAGCCTTAATATCTAAAGGTTGATTGATAAGATATATATTTATTATTTCATAAAATAATGTTCGCATCTGAGACTTAATAAGTTCTGTAAAAACGATAATTCTACTAGTATCAATAGCAGAGCTTGCTTCTTGCTTTATGCGTGCTTCTATAGAAAGCATTGTAGACAAAATATATTCATACTGTTCATCGCTAAAAGTAATTAGAGGATTATCTCTTATATACATCTGATTTTTAACATCCACCATATTATATAATATAGACATTATATAATCAATTCTAGGTTTAATAACAATTCCTTCAAAATCTTCACTTATATTCTGTATCTGTACTAATCCTGAAGGAGAATACAAGAAAACATCCTTCTTTTTCAAATCATATTGACCTAATCCCGTTTTAATTTTTATATATCCGGATGTACATAACACAATGCCTACCATATCTGTTACGGTTAACAAATTACCTGATTTAATGAACTGAGGCAAATCATCAGGTAAATGATGATATTCAAATGGCAACTGTAAACTGTTCTGTTTATTACTTTCTAATATCATAATTTATATTTTTAAGACCTTATTACGGCGCAAATATAGTAAATTATTAAAATATTTATCAAATTTTTCATACGTTTTTATATCATATTTTGCAAATAGGACATTTTATGGTTATAATCAACCTTGCCAATAGTAACTATTAGCATTAATTTTGCAGCGGTTATTTAGAACAATATTTTATAAACGATGAATACAAACAAATTAATTATGTTCCTATTAGGTGCAACTCTAATTTCAAGTTGCTCACCAGGAAAAAAGAATGAGACGGCAGATCCTATTGGCGTCAAGGTTATGACAGTAAACAGTTCTGCAGATGCAGCCAACAAAAGTTATGTTGGTACAGTAGAAGAGTCATATGGTTCACAACTGAGTTTTTCTACAATGGGCACAGTTGCTCAAGTATTCACAGATGAAGGTAAAGCAGTACAAAAAGGACAAATACTTGCTGTGCTGGACAAGTCTACACTAATGAATACTTACGACATTGCCCAGTCTACAATGAAACAAGCAAAAGATGCATACAAACGTCTTAATACTTTATATAAAAAAGGTAGTCTACCTGAGATAAAATTAATAGAGGTTCAAACACAATTGGCACAAGCAGAGGCTGCTGAACGTATTGCATTAAAAAATTTACATGACTGCGTACTTAGAGCTCCATTCAGTGGATATATATCTAAGCGTACTGTAGATATCGGAAATAATGTTATGCCAGGAGTTGCTTGTTTCAATTTAGTCAAAATTGATAATGTCAAAATTAAAGTATCTGTTCCTGAAAAAGAAATATCAGGTGTTAGAATTGGACAATCTGTAAGATTCTCTGTAGGAGCTTTAGACAATAGAAGCTTTATTGGGATTGTGAAAGAGAAAGGTGTACAAGCTAACCCTCTAAGTCATACATACGATATTAAACTTGAACTTTCGAACAGAGATCATTCATTGCTACCTGGTATGGTTTGTAGTGTAATGATGAGTAGAAAATCAGGTGAGAAGGCAATAATAATACCTCAAGAAAATGTACTGATAGACGGTGAAGGCTCTTATGTATGGATAGTTGAAGGTAACACGACTCATAGACGCAGTGTTATTACAGGAGGGGTAACTGATGCCGGAACAATAATAATATCTGGTCTAACAAACGGAGAACAGATTGTAATAGCAGGACAAAATAAGGTGAGCGAAGGCTCTAAAGTTAAAAATGACTGATAATGAAAAAGAATAAATTGGATATTGTAGAAGCTGTGATGCACTATCGTAGCATCATGCTTCTAATATTGGGAGCATGTATTGTATTCGGTGTATACTCGCTTATTAACATGCCTAAAAATGAGTTTCCTACTTTCACTATCCGCCAAGGAGTTGTTGTAGGTGTATACCCTGGAGCTACGTCTGCAGATGTTGAATCCCAATTAACAAAGCCTCTAGAAAAATTTTTATGGGGATTCAAAGAGATAAAAAAATCTAAAACATACTCGCAAACAAAAGATGGAATATGCTATGTATTTGTTGAACTGAATGATAATATTAAAGATAAAGATGAATTCTGGAGCAAGTTCAAGCATCGTTTACAACAATTCAAAACAGAATTACCTCCAGGAGTTATGGCTCTTATAGCCAATGATGACTTTGGGGATACATCTGCTATGCTTATTACATTGGAAAGCAAGAATAAGACATATCACGAACTGCACAATTATATGACAGACTTACAAGATAGTCTGAGAGTCTTACCTTCAATAGCGAACCTACGTGTTTACGGAGAGCAACAGGAACAAATCGGCGTATATATAGACCGAGACAGACTATCTACATATGGTATTAACGCTGCTACCATAATGGCTAATATGCAGGCACAAGGTATGACAATAATTAGCGGTAACGTTGATGACAAAAAAACAGTACGCCCTATACATATAAGATCAAATATGAGCACAGAAAATGAAGTTGCTCAGCAAATAGTATATTCTGATCCAAATGGTAATGTTGTCCGTTTACGAGATATAGCGACAATCAAGCGAGAATACCCTGAGTCTGACTCATACATAAAAAATAACGGAACAAAGTGTATTGTGTTGTCTCTAGAAATGAATGAAGGTAATAATATCGTACACTTCGGAGATCAAGTCAAAAGCATTATAAAGAACTTTAAGCATTCGTTACCTTCAGACGTCTCAATATATCCAATTACAGACCAGAGCACATTAGTGAACCATTCCATATTAGAATTCCTGCAAGAATTATTTATATCCATTTGTTCGGTTATATTTGTAATTATGCTACTATTACCTATTCGTGTTGCAAGTGTAGCTGCCGCCACAATACCTATGGCAATACTTATGGCTCTAGGAGTATTTATGGCCGGAGGTATAGAACTTAACACTGTAACACTGGCAGCTCTTATAGTAACATTAGGAATGATTGTTGATAATAGTATAGTTATCATTGACTGTTATATAGAGAAAATTGATAGCGGAATGAGCAGATGGCACGCTGCGTCATTATCTGCGAAAGAATTTTTCTCATCAATATTTAGTGCCACTCTTGCTATATCAATTACATTCTTCCCATTGTTATTAACAATGAGAGGGCAAATGCTTGATTTCGTAAAATGGTTCCCTATCGCAGTATCTATAATACTTGGAGCTTCATTGCTTGTTGCTGTATTTGTTGTTCCTTGGATGCAATATACTTTCATAAAAAAGGGATTGAAGAAAGATGATAGCAAAAAGAAAAAGCATAAAACATTTTTGGATATAATGCAACACTACTATGACATTCTAATAGCTGCTTGTTTCCGTCATCCTTTTATAACACTTGGAATTGGAGCTATATCTGTAGTAATAGGAGCATCATTGTTTTCAAAACTGCCATCAAAGCTAATGCCTAGAGCAGAGCGTAACCAGTTTGCAGTAGAAATGTACCTTCCTTCTGGTACCGCAATAGAACATACCGCTGCAATTGCTGATAGCTTGAGCCACATGATGAAAAAAGATCCACGAGTACTAAATATAACTACATTCTATGGTAATGGATCTCCACGTTTCCAAATGAGTTATGCCCCACAATTAGGTGGAACAAACTTTGCCCAATTCATAGTAAATACAGAAAATGATAAAGCGACAGAGGCATTACTAGATAAATTTACTCCATTATACTCTAATTATTTTGCTAATGCACAAGTACGTTTCAAACAACTTGACTATTCAGACGCAAAAGCCCCTATAGAAATAAGATTTAGCAGTAGTAACTATGAACAGATACACAAAGTTGTAGATGAAGCAATGAAAGTAATGCGCAAAGATACAGATCTTGTACTTGTGCGTAGCAATTTTGAAGGAACTACAAGTGGAATTAACGTTGTCATGAACAGTGATGAAGCAAACAGACTTGGAATAAACAAATCATTGCTTGCAATGAATCTCGCAACACGATTCGGCGATGGCATACCTATGACTACCGTTTGGGAAGGTGATTATCCCGTAAAAGTAATGTTGAAAGATAACAATACAGGGAAACAAACTGTTGATGATCTTAATAACGCAACAGTTTCAGGATTAATACCGACCCCCAATATTCATCTTAGACAAATAGCCGATGTTAAGCCAGACTGGCGTGAAAGCATGATTGTACGTCGCAATGGAGTACGAACGATATCCGTTTTTGCTGATTTACGTAGAGGAGTAAACACAAATAGGGCAACAGATAAAACTATTGCCAATCTTAAAACGATACATATGCCTACAAGCGTTAGCATGAAAGTAGGAGGACAACGTGAAAGCGATGATGAGAATGGCCCACAAATATATGGAGGACTTAGCATATCTATTATAATAATTTTTGTTATTTTACTATTTCATTTCCGGGATATAAGACTTTCTTTATTGATTATGGCATCGCTAACATTTTCTCTATTAGGAGCTGCGCTTGGTATTTTGATAATGAACCAAAATACAAGTATGACTGGTATACTTGGAATGATATCACTAATGGGTATAATAGTGAGGAATGGTATTATTATGATTGACTATGCTGAAGAGCTCCGTATAAAAGATCATCTCAGTGCTAAACATGCTGCTATAAATGCAGCTAAACGAAGAATGCGACCTATATTCTTGACAAGTGCAGCTGCTTCAATGGGTGTTATTCCAATGGTTATACAAAACTCACCAATGTGGGGACCAATGGGAGTTGTTGTATGCTTCGGTACAATTGTCGCGATGTTCTTCATAATAACAATGATTCCTGTAGGATATTGGATTGTTTTCAGAATAGAAGATCACAAACGACATCTTAAGAATGAAAAAGAGCGTGCTAAACTGTTGGCAGCAGAAGACTAAATATATGAAATTATTAAGATAAATACTAATTATGAAAAGAATTTCAATAATATTATTATATATTGGCATAGTTCTGCCGATGTTTTCTCAAAAAATATATACTTTAAAAGAGTGTAGAGAATTGGCAGTAAAGAACAATATTAAAATGAGGGATGCACAAATGAGTATAGAACAAGCTCATGAAACTGAAAAGAATGCATTTTCAAAATACTTTCCGAATGTTTCTGCAGGGGCTGTCTATTTTCATTCGAATGACTATCTAATGAAAAAAGACGTAAGTCTTTCTGCAGAGGATAAACAGGGACTTAGTTCAATTATATCGCAGATGGGGTTAAACCCGTCTGCCCTGGCTTCTCTACCATCATCATATTCTTTTGATATGCTCAAGTCAGGAGCAGCAGCTCAAATTGTAGCTATGGAACCTATTTATGCTGGAGGCCAAATAACAGCAGGAAACAAGCTGGCTAAGTTGCAAACTCTCGTTAAAAAACTTCAGATGCGGCAGTCTAAAGATGAGATTGTATCGTCTACAGAGACTTATTATAACCAACTAATAACTCTTTTTGAGAAAATGAAGACAATCGAGGCAGCTGACAATCAATTAAAAAGAATACATCAAGATGCTGAAAATTCTTACAAGGGAGGTTTATCCACAAAAAAAGATATGTTAACTGTAGAAATAAAGCAAAATGAATTAATTGCAAATAGGCTAAAGGTTGAAAATGGAATTAAACTATGTAAAATGGTATTGGCACAGTATATTGGTATGAACGGTATTGATATAATGGTTGATACAACAATTACTGAAGATATTCCAGAACCATCATCATATCTTGTAGATCATACATCAGCTATAAACAACAAAGTTGAAGCTCAACTACTTGATAAGGATGTTGAAGCTAATGTACTACAAACAAAAATGAAAAAAGGAGCCTTATTACCAACTGTTTCTATTGGAGCTGTTGGTGTATATGCAGACTTAGTTGGTAATGGACAAGCAAATGTAATCGGTATGGCTACTGTAAGTATCCCAATAAGTGAATGGTGGAGTAGCAACCATACAGTAAAACATCAAAAAATTGCAGAACAAATTTCACGTATGGATAGAGAAGATAATCGCCAACTATTAATAATACAAATGCAAAGTGCATACAACGATCTTGATAATGCATACAAACAGATACAAATAGCAAAAAAAAGTATAGAACAATCAACAGAAAACCTTAGACTTAATGAAGATTATTATAAAGCAGGCACAGGCACAATGAGTGATCTGCTAGACGCTCAAACAAGCAATCAACAATCACAAGACAAATATACCGAAGCAGTTTGCCAATATCTTAATAGCAGAACTGCATACATGATTGCAACAGGAAGAGAAGTCTTTTAATTTATCTCCACAATACTTTATAAAAAAGGCCGGACTCTCATCACGAGATTCCGACCTTTAATATTTAATTACTTGCTAAGACTTCCATTTAGAAATTGTAGAAAATACCAAACTGAATGTTATTCCCATCTAAATTAAGTCCCCAAACATTTGTATCAGCTGCTTTTATATTGTCCTTATAATCAATTTCTTTATAACCTAAGAAACCAACATGAGCAACGAAACTCAATTTTCTCGTTAAATTAACAATTATACCTGGCTTAACACCAATAGAATATACATCTGCTGTACCATTAACATGCCCATATGAAATAGCTCCATCTAAAAAAGCATTAATCAATTTACTATGGAAAAATGTATATCTCGCATATGGAGCAATCTCAAAAGTATGTATATTATTAGTATAAAAGTCTGTTGTAGAACCTTTTGTCCATCCAAATTCAGCACCAACTGCCCAATCATTATTAATATTATAACCAATTTCAGGCAATAACGAATACTGTGTTTCTGCGTCTGCACCATCAGATTTAACTCTTGAAATACCAACATTACCACCTACATACACTTGTGCGCTAGCACTGACAGCAATAGCAATAACGACCAAAGTCATAAAAAACTTTTTCATTTCTTTTCTTTTTAATTAGTTGATTATTTATCCTAAATTATAATCCATAAAATATGAATTTGCAGACAAAGGTATAAATCTTTTCTGTTTTTACAAATATTTCATTGCTTTTTTTATTTTTTCACAAAATATGCGTTAAATATTTGGCTATTTAAGCCAATTTATTTACCTTTGCTATATGAAACCTATTTTTATTGCAGGTCCGTGTGTTATAGAATCGGAAGTACTGCTAAGCACTGTCGCTGAGGAATTAGTTAAGATTAATAAAGAGTTGGATATAGATATAATATTCAAAGCTTCATTTGATAAGGCTAATCGTACATCAATAAGTTCTTTCAGAGGTCCTGGTATAGATCGCGGCCTGGAAATGCTAAGTGACATTAAGGAAAAATACGGTCTACGTATTCTTACCGATATTCATGAAAGTTGGCAAGCGGAACAAGTTGGCCAAGTAGCAGATGTGCTACAGATTCCAGCTTTTCTTTGCAGACAGACAGACCTGCTAATAGCCGCATCTAGAACAGGTAAAGTTGTTAATATTAAGAAAGCACAATTTTTATCTGGTCAGGATATGAAATACCCTGTAGAAAAGGCTAAAGAAGCTGGAGCAAAAGAAGTCTGGCTTACTGAACGCGGCAATATATACGGTTATAACAATCTAGTTGTTGACTTTAGGAATATTCCTGATATGAAAGAAATTGTACCGAATGTAATTATGGACTGTACTCATAGCGTACAGAGACCTGGAGCCGGAGACGGGAAAACATCTGGTGACAGAAAATTTGTTCCATATATGGCTATGGCAGCTAAAGCTTTTGGGGCAACAGGATATTTCTTTGAAATACATCCAAATCCAGACGAAGCATTAAGTGACGGCCCAAACATGCTTCCACTATATGAAATAGGGAAACTGATAAAGAGACTGATATGATAAATGATAAAATATCCGTAAGAGAATACGGAATACAATGTATAAAAGACGAGGCAAAGGCTCTATTAGACCTTATACCCCAAATGGATAACAACTTTGATGATGCAGTGAACATGATGTTTAAATGTCATGGTAAAGTTATTGTAACTGGCGTAGGAAAGAGTGGTCATATAGGAGCAAAGATAGCTGCAACATTATCTAGTACTGGTACCCCATCATTTTTCATAAATCCACTAGATGTTTACCATGGGGACTTAGGAGTTATGACCCCTGATGATGTTGTTCTAGCTATAAGCAACTCTGGTCAGACAGACGAATTACTTAGATTTCTGCCAATGGTATTACATATGAACGTTCCTATAATTGGAATGAGCGGAAATCCAAAATCACTATTGGCAAAATACTCTAATGTCCATCTCAATGTATGTGTAGAAAAAGAGGCCTGCCCACTTAATTTAGCTCCAACAAGTAGTACAACAGCAGCGCTTGCTATGGGGGATGCCCTAGCTGTTGCATTAATGGAGGTAAGAAATTTTAAGCCAAGAGATTTTGCCCAATTCCATCCAGGAGGCGAGCTAGGAAAAAGGTTACTTACAACAGCTTTAGATGTAATGAGAACCGACGACTTGCCTATAATGCCGCCTGATATGAAACTTGGTGAAGCTATTATATTAGTAAGTAAAGGCAAACTTGGACTTGGTATAGCTATTACAGAAGACTGTGTCGTGGGTCTTATAACAGATGGTGATATAAGGCGTGCTATGGAAAACAACCAGAAAGCTTTTTTTGACCGTACTGTTGAAGATATTATGACAAAAAATCCCAAAACTGTAATGCAAGATATCAAAATATCCGAAATTCAAAATATAATGAACAAATATAAGATACACTCTGTGCTAGTTGTTGATAGTAAAAATCACCTACTTGGAGTGGTTGACCACTACAGTTGCATGATCTAAAAAGCTTTATATATTCTATAAGCATGAAGAGATTAAAAACCATATTAATGCTAACTCTGATACTGTTATCACTATCAGCAGGTTCTATGTATCTTTTCAAAACTTTAGATACCTCTAAAGGACTTACTTGCAGTCAAGTTAACTGTATAATGAAAGATTCAAGGGGATATATGTGGTTTGGCACTCCTGCAGGACTATATAGATATGATGGCTACACATTCAAAAATTTTCAGAGTGACCCGCAAAATGGATCATCACTACCAGACAGTTATATAAAAAGCATTCAAGAAGGTATGGATGGTGACCTATGGATAGAGACGTCTTCAGGCTATTGCATTTATCATCCTCAAACAGAATCTTTCGAAAGAGACATAAAGTCTACATTCTCTAATATGGGAATTAATACTTCACCTTCACTTATATTCATTGACAGCCATAAAAATTTATGGGCTTATACCCCAAACCATGGAGTAGACTGCTTCAATATGCAACAACAATTATTGTATAATTTCGGTTATACAAACACTTCCACAGGAATTCCTCAAGGTAACATTGTATCTATGGGCGAATCAACAGAAGGTACAATACTAGCATATGATGATGGGAGAATTGTATGCTGTGATGTTATGCACCAACAGCATACCGCATGGGCTAATCAAGCACTTGCAGACCTTAAAATTAAATCTAATGATGGGATAAGAGTATTTGCTGACTCAAATGATAATATATGGTTATATGGACCAGGAACTTTGCTTAAATATAATAAATCTACGGCAAAGTGGGACATGTCAATAGGAACGAAACTAGGTTTTAAAGGTACAGGTACAGACAGGGCTGTAAACGGAATGGACGAAGACAAGAATGGCAACATATGGATTGCCACCGATGTTAACGGACTACTCAAAATGAATGTATTGACTAATAAAGTCGAAGCAGTAAAACCAGAAAACTTGGATGGCACGATCAACAATATAGAAGGCATTGTTAAGACACAAAGCGTGTATGTTGATGACACTAATCTTATCTGGGTTGGTACTCAAAAATATGGTGTAGCTTATTGGGGCAAAAATATATATAAATTTATGGGGAAGGCTATAGGTGATGTTTCAGCTATTTGCGAAGAACCTAATGGTAAAATACTGTATGGTACAGAAGATGAAGGGCTAATTGGATATAATGGTGCTATAGCGAGTAAAAAAATTACTGCATTAGCATATACAAAGGATGGTAGTTTATGGATAGGTTCTATGCAGAATGGACTTACAAGAATTAAAAATGGAACGACCAATTTTTATTCAGCAGTAAATGACAGTTCAAAGACCGTAATTGATGATCATATTAATGCACTAACGACAGACCGCAACGGAAATCTTTGGATTGCGACATCAGGTGGACTACAAGTATTTAATCCTAATATGAACACATTTTCCACATACACAAAAGAAAATGGAAAAATGATGTCTAATAATATTACATCATTGTATTATACGAAAAACAACAGACTTCTTATTGGTACTTCTGACGGACTAATAATAATGAAACTTTCTAATAATGAGATGACTTATTATACAGGAAACAGTACAAACATAAAGACCTTTACAAACAATTACATAACCAATGTTTATCAAGATAGCCGTGGTCTGATATGGATAGGTACAAGAGAGGGACTAAATATCTTTAATGAAGAAACAGACAGTTTGAAATATATAACTGAAAATAATGGATTATGCAACAATTCTATCTGTGGAATAACCGAAGACAATAATAACAATATTTGGGTCACAACAAGTAATGGGGCAAGCCGTGTTGTCGTTGAAAGAAACAATGAAGACAATTCTTTCAACTATGGATTATATAATTATGATATTTCAGATGGTCTCCAAAGCAATGAATTCAATAAAGGAGCATTATTTACGAGAAAAGACGGGCAAGTAATTTTTGGAGGAATCTACGGAATAAATTGGGTAATGCCAGGAAGTGATATTGGCAAGAACAGCCTACCAAGCGTTATGTTAACGCAACTATTTATTGGCGATAATGAAATAGAAACGAGCAATGAGTATCAAGGAAGAATACCACTGCCTCAAGCTCTTAATGAAAGTAATAAAATAACATTAAGAAACAACGAGAACACATTCACCATAAAATTTGCAGCTGGGAATTATAATCAAAGCGAACGTTTACAGTTCGTATATTGGATGGAGGGACTAGACAACCAATGGCACAATGGTGATGCACTTAAGCACGGAGTAACATTTAATGATTTAGGCAGCGGATCATATACATTACATGTCAAAGCCATAAGCGCTAATGGAAGTATAAGCAATCATGAAAGGACTTTAAAGATAGTTATAGAGCACCCCTGGTGGATGTCTTGGTGGATGTTTTTATGCTACACAATAATAGGTTTTATCATTTTCTTTATTTGGAAGATAGGATTTAAGAAGTTCAGCGATATGTGGTTAAGAAAAAAAGCCATTTTACATGAGTTAATGCTGCAACGAGATGAAATCAAAGAGACTAGCGATGAATTAAGACAACCGATGGCTAGAATGACTTCTATTATTGGTAATTTGGCAGAGAGAGAAAGTTCTATCGAAGGGAGGGAACAACTTAATGCTTTGCATTCTCAGATATTACAAGTGATAACTAGAATATCAGAAATGCAAATTTTATTAGAATCACCAAAAAAGAAAGCAAAGAATAGAGCTTTTGATAAGTTAGAAATGGATAAAAACGGACAAGTAACATTGCCATCTGAAACTCAAGACGAGCTAACATATGAAATTAAGCCCCAAAAGAAAGAGTTACCGACGATGCGTTTTTTAGTAATAATGATTGACGACAATGAAGAATTTCTACGATTTTCATCAGCTAGGTTAAGTGATTTTTATACATTTCAAACCTATAGTAATATTGAAACGGCAGCATCTGATTTGGATGATTTAAAAGCTGATCTAGTTATTTGTAAACAGGACATGCAAGAGATGACTGGTAGTGAGTTATGCAACAAAATAAAAATGAGTTCAAAAACACAAAGTACGAAATTTATACTTATGACAGATACCATACTTACTCCTGCAGATATAAAGAAAAAGAACATCACGCTATCTGCTGATGATTATATAGCGAAACCATTCAATATACAAGAAGCAATGATTATATTCAACCGATTATTAGGTATCGGAGATATTAATTTGAATAATCTTATTGAAAATGACAGTATATGTGGAGATGACAAATTTTTAGAGTGGCAGAATAATAGTATGACTAGAGCCTCAATAAAGTATGAAAATACTGATAATAATTTGGAAGATAAAAATCATAGCTCAAAAAAGGATCTATCGTTAACAAACAATGATATAGCTAAGGTATATGATAAAGATCAACATGGCAAAGAAAGAATAATAAGGCGTAACAGTAGCGAAAAAGAAAGAAAACCAGAAAAATATTCGCCAAACATAGGTAAAAGGCTTTTTTCAAAAGAAAAGGATGATGACGATACCCATGAGAATTTGTACCAAGAAGCTATTCAAGTCGCTATAGAAAATAATATAGAAGCAGATTCATCAAATAATAATGAGGATTACAATATTACAAAAAATATAGATTCTAAGTTATACAAAAAGAATGACAATATTGAAAATGATTACTCTATGACTGATGCCACAGATATGCAACTTATCAGAAATATTGAGCAATATGTAATGCAAAATATGAGTCGCGGACAACTAAACTTGGAGGAAATGGCTGCATCAATGGGCATGGGAAGAGTTCCTTTTTTCCATAAAATAACGAATATAACTCATAAAACGCCTGCAGAACTTATCAGAATTTTGAGAATAAAACATGCATGTGAACTTTTGATACGAACAAATATCAACATGAATGAGATTGCACAGAATACAGGTTTTACAACAGCAGAAAACTTCATACATATCTTCAAAGAAAAATTCGGTATAACTCCATTAGAGTATAGGATAGGAAACCGGGAAAATAACAAATGAAATTTAGATTAATTTTTATTGTGCTGCTAGCTGCAGCCACAAATTCAATAGCGCAAACTAGCGATTCGCTTATAGTAAGTCAAATGAGACAGATTGGCGTAAATTTCACTAATGATAACAGTGTAACACTACTAACAACTGGGCATGAAAAATTTGATGATTTATTCCAAGCAATAAGGGATGCTAAAAGTTCAATTCATTTAGAATATTTTAATTTTCGCAATGACTCTATAGCAAATTGCCTTTTTAAATTACTAGCAGAAAAGCGTAAACAGGGCGTAGAAGTCAGAGCCTTATTTGATGGGTTCGGTAATGATTCTAATAATAAACCTTTACGTAGAAAACATCTACGTAAACTATGGGCAGAAGGCATTGAAATATATGAATTTGATCCAATTCGTTTCCCTTGGGTTAATCATGTTTGGGCAAGAGATCACCGCAAAATAGTTGTAATTGACGGGAAAATTGCATTTACGGGAGGGATGAATGTTGCAGATTACTACATCAAGGGTACTAAAGCTGTTGGAAAATGGAGAGATATGCACTGCCGTATAAATGGATCTGCAGTAAATGATCTACAAAAAATATTCCTCAGAATATGGAATAGAACTACAAAGCAAAATATTTCCGGGGCCAAATATTACAGGGGGTATACTGACGGAGGATACTTTACTCAACTAAAACCTGATACCAGTTGCACAGCAGGACATAAGATAGTAGGAATCATAAATAGAGAGCCTCATACGAGCAATAGTATAATAAGAAAATTCTATACAGATGCTATAAATGATGCAAAAGACAGCATAAAACTGATAAACCCCTACTTAACACTAAACAGGACTCTAAAAAAAGCATTACGCAATGCTGTAAAAAGAGGCGTAAAGGAAGAAATAATGGTATCTGCTCATAGCGATATTCCACTTACTCCTGACTGTGTATTCTATAATGTACACAAATTGATGGAACATGGAGTAAATATATGGATATACAAAGATGGATTCCATCACACAAAAGTTATCATGGTAGATGGCAAATTTTGTACTATTGGTAGTGCAAACTTGAATTCTCGCAGTCTCAATTTTGACTATGAAGAGAATGCCGTAATAGTAGATCCTTGTACTACTAAGGAACTTAGTGACATGTTTGATAAAGATAAAAAGGAAAGCTTCAAACTAACTAAAGATAGTTGGAATGAGTTCCGTACGCCATGGAACAAATTTGTGGGATGGTTTGCACATTTTCTAGCACCTGTATTATAAAAGGATTATGAAAAGAAATACTATCATATCTATATGTAAAGCTTTCGCTATAATATTAATGGTGATCGGACATGCTGATGCACCCGATATATTGAATGCTTTCCTTTATGAGTTCCACATGCCAATATTCTTTATTACTGCTGGATATTTTTTTTCTACGAAGTATCTTAACGATGAGACAACATTCATAAAAAAGCGTATTAAAGGATTATACTACCCATTCGTGAAATGGTCCGTATTTTTCCTTATCATTCACAACCTTATGTTTAAGTTAGGCATACTAAATGAAAAATTTGGTAATTGGTCAGGAGGAGTCACTCATCCATACTCATGGCATCAGATTGAGCAGAATTTTTGGAATATATTTACATGTATGGGTGGTTATGACCAATTCCTTATTGGAGCATTTTGGTTTTTCAGAGCTTTATTGGTTGCCAGTATTCTATTTCTTGTACTATATAAGATTTTTAATCATATAGCTACTAACAAGAATTGGAACACAAAGTATATTCCTTTCTATATAATTGCGTTTGTCCTGCTTATTGCAGCATGGAAAACGTCTGAGGGTCTTAATGTTATTTCTCTGGTACAAGGGGGATACAGAGATATAATGGGAACTTTCTTCTTCGGGATTGGCTTTATTTTCAAACAATATTACAAGAATTTAAACAAAGATTGGTGGCTTACATTGATTTATTTCATTATTGTATTACTATTCTCTATTTACTTTACTTCAAACATGAATTGGAGATCAGACTTTAAAGAATTTATATGTTTGCCAATACCTGCAATTTTAGGTTTTTTGATGGTATACAATATCAGCTCTACCATTGATAAACAAAATAACTGGTTTAAAAAGTTTATGGTATACTGTGGTGAAAACACACTTTGTATATACGTATTCCATATTGTATCATTTAAACTTGTAAGTTTAATTAAGATATGGTATTACAATTTGGATTATCTTCAAATAGGATGCCACATGGTAATACATGAACATGCAAAAGAAGACTTATTTTGGATACTGTATTCAATTGCCGGTGTTGGTATACCACTAATATGGAATTATTATTACCATAAAATCAAGAAACACCTCGCACTAAATCACTCATAATTTCCATTTCAAAATCAGATATGCCATGATTTTTAATTAGTTCTGAATCATGAGCAAAAAAAGAACGTAATAATTTATCCCTCAAACTGGCTTGCAAAGAATCATTATCAAAAATACATATAAATCGTTCTTTAGCCTCTTCTATATTACCCATGAACCATGAACAGTATCCTGCATATACGTAATCTTGAATTGAGTTTGAAGGCTCTGATATCAATTTTGAATAATATTGATTAGACTTATCCAATTGGTTAGTATATAATGTATTCCAAGCCAATAGACGAATCACATTATTATCATTTGGCAACTCATAGTTTAACTTATATAAGCGCTGCAAAGCCTCCTCATGCTTATGATTATTACTTAAGCACACAATATATTTTATCTCAAAACTATTTTTATCCGGATACTTTAATAGAATATTTTTATATAAAATCTCTGCTTTCTCAAAATTTTCGCCCTTAAGATAAGTACGTCCCAGACGAACTAGTGTCCTCTCGTCATCTGGTTCTAAAGCAAGAGCTTTTTCAAAGCATTCCGAGGCTTTACTCCACTCGGCAGAAAGATAATACTCAGCACCCTTTAATTTTAGGTAAACAGAGTTAATGTTTTTATCTGTATAGCCCCTAAAAATTATATCAACATCTATATTTTTTTTATGTGAAGACATAAACTTTGCAAAGTCATTATAAACATCAGATAATTTAGATCTATCAAATAAGGTATTCAACAAAAAAAGAGACCTGTGATCATAATTATATCCCCCAGTTTTTTTTACATTCAACCCAAATACGTCAACAAAATTTTCTTTTCTGGAGTATAGACGGAAAAAACGATAAACGTTTTGCAGATACATACGACGTATATATATAGGTTTAGCTAAATCTTCTTCCGGAAAAGTTTGGCCAAATGCATAGCTATTGCCTAACATCTCCTTTACGTTAGAAGGTAAGCTACTGAAGATTTTATCAATAGTAAGTGCAAAAGAGTATTTGTCTGAATCACAAAACGGCCCTGAATGCATTAAATTTTCCAAAAGAAGACTATTTTTACATTCGTAAGAAATATGGTTTAGTCCAGGATGTTGAATATAAAAGGGGCAAAACCAATTAGTAATATCTTCAAAAAATGGGTATCGCTTCATCTGAGAGAATCCACCAAAATAAATATCTGAGCCTTGTTTCATCATGTCCATCATTTTCCCCATAGACTTTTCGACATTTTCCATGGCTCTATCTGAAGCTCCAGGATCAAATATATCCTGCATCGGATCTTCTTTTTCCTCAATCCCAAAAGGAGTTATATTAAGATTATTATTATTTTTGATAAGATCTGGTATAATCTCTTTTTGTATTTTATCTGTATAACGATCTGTATCTTCACAAAAAATAAGTTGCTCTTGGAGTTCTAGTAATTCAAGGCACGTATCTTTATCTTGAATTAGTCTATCAATAGCATCTCTCTGTTCTGGAAAAATTTTATCTGCAGAAGGACGCATTGTAAGAGCCCATCCCAAAAGAGCTCTTTGACGAATACACTCATCGTCTGTATTTGTGTAAACATTAACAAGGAGCAAAAACTTACGTATATCAAAAAATTCTAATAAATTAAGCATCAATGCACTTATTATAACCTGTCTATCCTGACTTTCAACAGTTGGTGAAAGCAATAAAGCCTGCATATCTGCAGATTCATTATCAGTCCAATGCTTAGCGATCATTATTTTTTTGAACAACAAACTCATATAACTTTGATGTTCGGCATACAATTTTTCTAACCGATCATTTTTATCAGGCCCAGAATTCAAATCAGTTATTGCCACAGACGAAACAAAATCTTCAAGATTATTACGTATCTCTGCAGCAGAACTAATTTTCAACTGATTTTTAGTAATATTATATGCATCCATAAATGCAGGTTGTTCTGCTATATAACAATCTACAGATAAATCAATCAACACAGAAAAAGTTTCTTTCAATAATCTATTATACAAATCATCTCTTTCTGGATCTTTAGTACCACGCTGCATATAGTCAAGCATGAAAATATAATTATTGCGTATATTATCATAAACAGCATGAGTGTCAATATTTGCAGTACCCTGTATATATTGACTTATTAGATCAAGAGAATCTGCGAGAAAACGATTTTCTATTTTCTCTATAGCTTTATTAATATATTCTATATTATCAGACATAACACTTTAATTATTACTTCCATTTTTTTGCGATATTGATATCTATTTGCCTCGGATAATTGACATGTTTGTACTTAATCATTGGTATTGAATCAACAACAGTTTCGCTAACATGATAGTATTTACATACGAGTTTGCGATAATGCTTTAAACCATTTTTGTTTATTGAGTCACATGCTTGATTATATGCCTTTATGAAAATTTGCAACTGCCTCTTACGACGGCTATCCTTTATAGCTTTAGTTCTAAAAGCGATAACTCCAAAATTAATATTTAGTTTTCGGCTGTCCATTAAAATAGGGTTCCTGGCAATACGAGCAACTGTAGCTTGCGGTTCTGTCAAGAGCATAGCATCCATTTCATTATTTATCAACATATTAAGACGGATATTTACATTATTAATCTGGATAAAGAAAACCTTATCATGTTTTATCTTAACACTATCCATTGCACGCTTCGCCAAATAGTCTGTTGCTGAATAACGGCTCATTGCTATCATTTTATCATCCAATTGTTTCAACTCTTTCAATCTAGCTATACGATTAGAAAAAAATTGCCAATATGTATTTGT
This sequence comes from Xylanibacter oryzae DSM 17970, assembly GCF_000585355.1. Lineage (NCBI taxonomy): Bacteria > Pseudomonadati > Bacteroidota > Bacteroidia > Bacteroidales > Prevotellaceae > Xylanibacter > Xylanibacter oryzae. Next base: position 1,580,974 of record NZ_KK073873.1, read on the forward strand.
TGCTGTTAGGTAAGTAATATTTGTACCTTGCCTAATAAGCCTTTCTGCACGGATTAAATCAGTAATAGCAACTTCCACCCTACCCCTTGACAAAGCTGTATCACAATCCATCTGCGCCGTATAATTTTTCAATCTAACATCAGTTCCTAAAGAATCAAAAAGATTATACTCACGAGCTACTAACATAGGAAGACAATCTAATGTTGGTAAAACAGCGACTTTCAGTGCTAGAGAATCTTCTTTATAAAGTTTTAAACGCTCTTTCGCAGACTGTTTTTGTTCTTCATTATAAGAGCGTCCACAACCCATAATCAGAATAGAGACCAATAGAAATAACAAAATATATTTAGATTTCATCATTATAAATTAAAAAATACGTTCATAATTTAATAAAAGGGCAAACCTGTGTTTAGAGCACAGGCAGCCCTTTACATTTTCATTATAATTAATGCGCGATATTAACCATATCAACGGGTGCAAAGTTAATAATTTATTTTGCCATAACAAAGAAATTTAGTAATTTTGTAGCATTAATAAAAATGTAATGGCAAAAGACAAAATTGCATATGTATGTGACAACTGTGGACAGGAATCTGCAAAATGGATTGGCAAATGTCCAAGTTGTGGGCAATGGAATACTTTTAAGGAAATTCGCATAGCTAATAATAGCACAGGTTCACAAGCTGCAAAGTCAGCAGCAATGTCTATACATTCAACCATTGACTCTCAGAAAAGGAATCATCCTTTTTTCTTACATGAAATTTCTGCGAAAGACGAGCCAAGAATAGATACACATGATATTGAATTGAATCGTGTTCTTGGCGGTGGACTTGTACCAGGATCAATAGTATTACTTGGAGGAGAGCCCGGAATAGGAAAGAGCACTCTAACGCTTCAAACTATATTAAGGATGCCTGAGCGTAAAATACTATATGTAAGTGGTGAGGAAAGTGCTCACCAATTAAAAATGCGCGCCGACCGTATTGAGCATCCTATAAATGATAATTGTCAAATATTATGTGAGACTTCGCTTGAAAACATATTTGCACATATCAAGGATATTCAACCAGAACTAGTAATTGTGGATTCAATTCAAACTATTTCAACAGAAGACGTAGAAAGCAGTCCCGGTAGTATAACACAGGTTAGAGAGTGTGCTGCAGCTCTTCTACGCTTTGCAAAAACAAGTAGTATACCTGTAATACTTATAGGTCACATAAACAAAGAGGGTACACTTGCAGGACCAAAGATTCTAGAACATATCGTTGATACAGTAATACAATTCGAGGGCGATCAACATTATATGTACCGCATACTTAGGTCAATAAAAAATCGCTTTGGAAGCACATCTGAATTAGGTATTTACGAAATGCAACAATCAGGTCTTAGACAAGTAAGCAATCCTTCTGAGTTACTTCTAACTCAAGATCACGAAGGGTTGTCTGGAATTGCTATATCGTCTGCGATAGAAGGTGTAAGACCTTTTTTAGTTGAAACTCAAGCATTAGTATCTTCAGCTGCATATGGCACACCACAAAGATCGGCAACAGGCTTTGACCAACGCAGATTAAATATGTTACTTGCTGTTCTTGAGAAAAGAGTCGGATTTAAATTGATGCAGAAGGATGTTTTTATAAATATAGCCGGTGGACTTAAGGTTACTGATTTAGCAATGGATCTTAGTGTCATTGCTGCAGTACTATCCAGTAATGTTGATACTGCTATAAGTTCTGCATACTGCATGGCCGGAGAAGTTGGACTCAGCGGAGAAGTAAGACCAATCAATCGAATTGATCAGCGCGTAATTGAAGCTGAAAAATTGGGATTCACACATATGATTATTCCCAAGCTTAATATGCAAGGATTAAACAGTTCAAAGTTTAATATAGAACTTATTCCTGTCAGAAAAGTAGAAGAAGCATTAAGAGTTCTATTCGGGTAAAATAGTTACAGTATAAATTGCTAATTAAATAATAAGATAAAATCATTGAGCACGGGAAAAGGTCATCTGCAATATGTATAATATAGCAATACACTATATAAAAAACAGATTAGTGTGCTCTTCAAATCAAATGCTAATTGACAATTATTGTAGGCAAATATACAGAAGAATTAACCGTTTCCAGACCACTCGGTTTTAGCTATATAGAGTTTCCTAAAATGAACTTTTATTTAAATCAATGGTGTATAGTTACAAAATAAACAATATTTACGTTTACCAGACATTTTAAAGATATAAAATAAGATGGAAAAAGATTCAGTAATAATTATCAGTGGAGGTATGGACAGTATAACAATGTTATACGACAAAAAAGACAGCATTGCATTAGGTATATCATTTGATTACGGAAGTAATCATAACGCTCGTGAAATACCATTTGCGAAACTACACTGCAAACGTTTAGGAATAAGACACATCACAATTAATCTAGAGTTTGTTCATCAATACTTCAAGAGTTCACTATTAGATGGTGCTGAAGCTATACCTGAAGGTAATTACAATGATGAGAACATGAAATCAACAGTTGTACCATTCCGCAATGGTATAATGCTTTCAATAGCCGCAGGTATTGCAGAAAGTAACGACTTAAAAAATGTACTTATAGCAAACCATGCAGGCGATCATACTATATATCCGGACTGCAGACCAGAATTCATTAACTCAATAGACAAAGCCACTCAGGCTGGCACTTTTGCAAAAGTCAGAGTACTTGCTCCGTACACAAATATCACGAAAACAGATATTGCAAAAATTGGAAAAAAACTTGGTATAGACTATACAGAAACATGGTCATGCTATAAAGGTGGTGAAAAGCATTGCGGAAAATGTGGTACTTGCGTTGAAAGAAAAGAGGCTTTAGCCGGTGCCGGTATAGATGATACAACAGAATACGAATAGTATTTGTAAAGTAAGTGTTACATTTAATATAAATCGGTGCCAAAAATAGTAAAAAGATTATTCGCATTATAAATAAATGGAATAAATTGATTAACTTTGCGTTCGATTTATTACAATAAAACGATTTATTATCATTATTTAAATATAAACAATATGAAAATCGATCAATTCAACTTTGCTGGTAAAAAAGCAATTGTACGTGTAGACTTTAACGTTCCATTGGATGAAAATGGCAATGTAACAGACGACACCCGTATACGCGGTGCTCTCCCTACACTCAAGAAAGTTCTTTCAGATGGTGGAGCTCTTATTATGATGAGCCACATGGGCAAGCCAAAAGGTAAAGTTAATGCAAAATTATCTTTAAGACAAATTACCGAGAATGTCGCTAAAGCTCTAGGCGCTCCTGTTAAATTTGCGGAAGACTGCGCAAAAGCACAAGAAGCTGCAGCATCTTTGAAACCAGGAGAAGCTCTTTTACTAGAAAACCTACGTTTTTATCCTGAAGAAGAAGGTAAACCGGTCGGAATAGACAAAACAGACCCTAAATATGATGAAGCTAAAAAAGCAATGAAAGAAAGTCAGAAGGCATTTGCCAAGACTCTTGCTTCTTATGCAGATGTTTATGTAAACGATGCATTTGGTACAGCTCACCGTAAACATGCTTCTACTGCTGTAATTGCAGATTATTTTGATGCAGATCACAAAATGTTAGGTTATCTTATGGAGAAAGAAGTTAAAGCTATCAATAATGTTCTGAAGAATGCTAAACATCCTTTCACTGCTATCATTGGTGGTTCTAAAGTTTCTTCTAAACTAGCAGTTATCAAAAATCTTCTTGACAAAGTAGATAATCTGATTATAGGTGGAGGTATGGGTTTCACATTCTTCAAGGCTCAAGGTGGTAAGATCGGTAATTCACTTCATGAAGATGACCTTATGCCTGAAGCACTTAACGTACTTGCAGAAGCAGAGAAAAAAGGTGTTAAAGTGTACTTGTCTGTAGCAACTGTAGCTGGTAATGGATTTAGCAACGATGCTGAGCGCAAGATTTTCGACACTCATAATATTCCTGATGGATGGGAAGGAATGGACGCTTCACCAGCATCTCTGGAAATATGGAAGAAAGTCATTATGGATTCAAAAACTATTCTATGGAATGGTCCTGTAGGAGTGTTTGAATTCCCTAATTTTGCTAAAGGTACTGGTGAAATTGCTCATTATGTAGCTGACGCTACTCAAAATGGAGCATATTCTCTTGTTGGTGGTGGTGACTCTGTTGCTGCTGTAAACAAATTCGGCCTTGCTGATAAAGTATCTTATGTATCAACAGGTGGTGGTGCAATGCTAGAAGCTATTGAAGGTAAAATTCTTCCTGGCGTAGCTGCAATAGAAGGATAATCCTAATTAATACTATAAAATAAAAAAGCTGCCGAATTTAATCTGGCAGCTTTTTATTTTTATTATCTATATATTAATTCTTTTCTACGACATTTGGCAAATGAAACATATAAGATTTATCAAAGACTTCTTTGACCTTATTTATTTCTAAGAATGTAGTGCCGCCACCTTCTCCAAAACTTCCACTGAGATAGGCAATCTTATCTTCCTCACAAATATAACCTTTTTGACGAAGCATCCTCAGTGCAGCCACAAAGCAATCCTGTGTGCTCATCTGTTCATGCTGATATACAGGTATTACACCATAACTCAGCGCTAACAATCTCTGCAACTTCTCATTATAACAAATGGCAAGAACAGGATTAGGACCACGGAAAGCAGCTAAGTTCCTAGCAGTACGTCCAGTACTACTATCTGTAATAATTCCTTTGACATTCAACTTCTCTGTTGCATCAATAGCACTTTTTGCAAGGAACTCGGTAACATTGCTGTTCGTATTCAGAGGTACCTCAATGTCATTTTCCTTAATTTTATCTTTTTCTGCCTGTTCTGCAATAGCAGCCATAGTAGTAACAGCCTCTAATGGATATTTTCCAGAGGCAGTCTCGCCACTCAACATTAGAGCATCTGTCCGATAATATATAGCATTAGCTATGTCTGTAACCTCAGCTCTTGTTGGTCTAGGATTATTTATCATTGTATGCAACATCTGAGTTGCAACAATAACTGGCTTTTTAGCGATAACACATTTACGAATAATCTGTCTCTGGATACCAGGTATTCTCTCTATAGGAACTTCTATACCAAGATCGCCCCTAGCTATCATTATCCCATAAGAAGCTTCAATAATCTCATCAATATTATCCACTCCTTCTTGATTTTCAATCTTAGAGATAATCTTTATATCACTATTATGCTCATCCAAAATACGCTGTACCGCAAGTACATCCTCTCTGTTACGCACGAAAGAATGGGCAATGAAATCTATATTCTCATCAATTGCCAATAAAATATTTCGTTTATCTTTCTCGGTCAAGGCTGGCAAATCAATATGTGCTCCTGGAACATTAACACTCTTATGTGAGCCTAAATTACCATCGTTTCGAACCTCAGCAAGTAAAGAATCTCCCTCCTTGCCTATAATTTTCATATCCAACTCACCATCATCAAACAACACATCATCACCAACTTTGACATCACTGGCAAAATTCTGATATGAAACATTGACAAAATCATGTGTAGTATCATTATCTGGATTACCACATATTCTAACTTTTTCTCCAGTTTTATAGGGAATTGGTTCTTCGTTTCCTGTTGAGCGTACCTCAGGACCTTTCGTATCTATAAGTATACCTATGTGTTTAGATACACTTCTGGTATTTTTAATAATTGTACGTATCCCGTCGGGTGTTGCATGAGCAGTATTCATTCTTACGACATTCATACCTGCATTAAACAGGTCGCGTATGAAAGCCGTATCACATCTACGATCACTAATTGAAGCAACAATTTTAGTCTGTTTCATCATATATATTGGGCATTAATTTTAAATAGTAAGTTGCAAAGTTAGCCAAAAATAACGAAACATTTTACTGATGATTAATATTTTTTTGTTAAAAGTTTGCTCATATAACAATTTATTGCTAATTTTGCGACATTAACATTAATAAACAATACATTCAATTATAAAAGCCTATGGGAAATTGTTACTTAATCTAAAATAAGTAAAATAATGAAAGAACTTGATAGTTTAACTGATGAACAGTTGGCCGTTTTATATATCAAAGGTAATAATTATGCATTTGATTTATTATTGAAGCGCAATCAGACAAAGCTTTTCTCATATATTATGTTTGTTGTACGCGATGAAGAAAGAGCCAATGATGTTTTTCAGGAAACTTTTGTAAAAGCAATAAGTAAAATGCACGAATCCAAATATTCAGACACTGGGAAATTCTGTGCATGGCTTATGCGTATTGCTCACAATATAATAATGGACTCATTCCGAGCTAACAAAAACAGAAGAATCATTGACAATGATTCTGATAACGACATGTCTAATATAAGTAACTCTATTTTAGCTGACAGCAATATAGAAAACAGGTTCGTAAACGAACAGATACTAAAGGATGTGAGGAAAATAATGAATTGTCTCCCTGAATCCCAGCGTGAAGTTGTCTATATGCGTTTTTTTCAAGATATGTCATTTAAGGAAATCGCTGACAACACGGGGGTATCAATAAACACATCATTAGGGCGCATGCGATATGCCATTCTTAATATGCGGAAAATGGCTAAAATAAACAATATAACTCTAGAATTATAATTTTTTCAAAGAATGTATTGTACTAATAGGATCTATACTTTTGAAAATATATGAACCACTTACCAATACATTTACACCAGCTTTAACAAGTCTTATAGATGTTTCAGAATCTACACCACCATCAACTTCAATAAGAGCACGGCTACCGCTATCTTTGATCATCTTACGAAGACGAACTACTTTGTTGATTGTATTCTCAATAAATTTTTGTCCTCCGAAACCAGGATTTACACTCATTATCAAAACCATATCGACATCTTGAATGATGTCTTCCAATACACATATAGGTGTAGAAGGATTAAGAGTGACTCCTGCTTTCATTCCTGTTGCATGTATTTCTTGAACAACACGATGCAAGTGTATACATGCCTCATAATGTACATTCATCATCATTGCGCCAATCCTTGCAGTTGCATTTATGTATCTTTCAGGGTTTGCTATCATAAAATGCACATCAAGAGGTTTCTCACATACAGACGCCACTGCTTCCATAACAGGGAATCCGAAAGAGATATTAGGAACAAATACTCCATCCATTACATCTAGATGAAGCCAATCGGCCTCACTCCTATTTATCATTTCAACATCACTCTTAAGATCCAAAAAATTTGCTGCCAAAAGTGAAGGTGATACTAATGTATTCATTTTTTATTTTTAGTTCAAACAAAACGTCTCCGTTTTGCCATTAATATATATTGTTCGGTAGGTATAAGCGATCTGTCGAATAAGATTCAATGTCTTTTCTGACGGTTGATTTACCTCTTTAGATGTAAAATGTTTCATAGGCTACTTTTTAATTAATACACCTATTAAACGCTAATATACCATTATTTATTATATTATTCTACATGAAAATTCACAATATTGTGCAGTCCATTTACAAAATCGCGAGCTTTCATACGCTTTTTTCCTGCCAACTGCAATTCTTCAATATGCAAGTTTCCATCTGACAATCTTATAATCAAAGTTTCATTTTCAATTTCTACTTTGCCTGGGATATCTTCTGGTGCATATCCTGTTGCAGACATAACCCTTGAAGAATAGATCTTAAGTATTTGTCTTGTTCCATCGTCATATACTAATTCTGTCCAAGCACCTGGATACGGTGATAAGCCTCTTATGAAATCATGGACTCTTTTTGCCGACTGCGACCAATCTATCTTACAAGTTTCTTTGTATATTTTAGGCGCTAACTTTAGGTTTTCCTCTGTCTTTACCATCTTATCTTGAGACAAAGAATCAACATTACCATCTCCTGCAATAATCATATCGATTGTTTCTGTACAAACATCAGCACCCAACTTCATAAGCCTATCATATACAACCTCTACATTATCTTCTTCATCTATTGGTATCGATTTCTGCATAATTATTCTTCCTGTATCTATATCTTTATCCAAAAAGAACGTTGTTATTCCTGTTTCCTTCTCGCCATTAATAATGGCCCAGTTGATTGGTGCAGCACCTCTGTATTGCGGAAGCAAAGCTGCATGCACATTGAATGTTCCAAATTTTGGCATAGACCATACTATATCAGGCAACATCCTAAATGCAACTACGACCTGTAGGTCTGCCTTGTATTCACGAAGTTCTTCAACGAAAGTTTCATCTTTCATTTTTTCAGGCTGTAAAACCGGTATATCGTGTTTTAAAGCATACTGTTTAACAGCTGATTGCGTTAATACAGATCCATGTCTACCAACAGGTTTATCCGGTTGCGTAATAACCGCTACTATATTATATTCTCCTTCGACCAGTCTTTGTAATGTTCCCACTGCAAATTCAGGTGTACCCATAAATACTATTCTAAGATCTTGCTTTTCCATACTAAAATGTATTTATAAAATGAAAATTAATCCTCACTCATGTCTGCTACCATCTTGCGATACATGCTATATACTCTTTCGCGTGTTATATAGCCCTCAAGTCTTCCATCATTAGCAAGAACAGGTAACATGTTCGCATTTGTACTATCAAATTCTTTTACGACTTCTTCCATTGGGTCATTGTCACCCACTGTCGCAGGTGGAGGTGTCATCAACTGACGAACCTTAAAACGATGGTATAGTTCTATTCTGAAAACGACATGTCGAATCTTTGTGATGTCTATTTCTCCTAGCAAGCGGCCTGCATCATCCAAAACAGGCAAGAAACTAGTTCTACTCTGACTTATGGCTCCAACAAGTTTACTTAAATCCATATCAGGGTCTACCGCTGTATATTCTTTTTCTATAACAGAATTAAGATTCATCAATGTCAATATTGCTCGGTCTGTGTGATGAGTTATCAACTTACCTTGCTTAGCAAGTCGCATACCATAAATACTATGAGGTTCAAATATTATAATTGTCAGGTATGCACATACGCTAACTATTATTAGTGGCATAAACAATTGATAGCCACCCGTAATCTCTGCTATTAAAAATATTCCTGTAAGTGGTGCATGCATTACACCACTCATAACACCAGCCATACCTAACAAAGCATAATTTTTTTCAGGAACATATACGCCTATTTTATAGATATTCCAGATTCTCGCAAACAAGAAGCCACTAAAACATCCAATAAAAAGACTTGGAGCAAATGTACCACCACAACCGCCACCACCATTGGTAGCTGAAGTAGCAAAAACTTTTGACAATAAGACCAATGAAATATATGCCATAAGCAAATTTCCATGACCATAAAATGGGGAATTATTAAGTATTGCATTCCAGTCCATTTCAGTTTTTCCATTCAATAGTAGGTTTATATCCTTATATCCTTCACCGAATAATGAAGGCAAAAAGAATATCAACAGACTCAATACGGTTCCTCCTATGGCTAATTTTATATATGGATGTTGTTGGAACTTTGCAAAAACATTTTCACATGATGTCATAGTCCTAATAAAGTACAAACTCACTAATCCACAAAATACACCTAATAGGATACTAGCCGGAACCCTTTCCAACTGCCATGGCGCGTCTAGTGTAAAAACAAATAACGATTTAGCCCCTACAAAAATATAAGTAAAGCACGTAGCTGTCACACTAGAAATCAATATTGGCAAAAGTGATGACATTGTCAGATCTATCATCAAGACCTCCAATGTAAATACTAGTCCTGTTATAGGAGCCTTAAATATTCCGGCAATTGCACCTGCTGCACCACAGCCGACAAGCAACATTAATGTTTTATTGTCAAGTCGGAACAATTGTCCCAAATTTGAGCCGATAGCAGAACCTGTTAAAACAATAGGGGCTTCGGCTCCCACTGATCCACCAAAACCAATTGTTATAGCAGATGCAATAACAGAGCTCCAGCAATTATGCCCCTTAAGTCGACTTTGTTTAGAACTAATTGCATATAATATTCTAGTAATTCCATGACTTATATTATCCTTTACGATATATCTAACAAACAAACTTGTAAGATATATACCTATTACAGGATAGACCAAATATAACCAGTTGTAAGAATTAGGAACAAATGAACTTGTAAGAAGAGCTTCAATCTGATTAATTATCCAATGTAGAGAGTATGCAGCCACAGCTGTCAGTAATCCGATAACAAAGGCAAGAATGAGCACAAACTGATGCTCACTGATATGCGACTTGCACCAACTAATAAATCGGTTAGGTTTGCTTATTTCCAGACTATCTATTGCTGCTTCAGACATTTTACTTTCTTATTATAGTCACTTGTCCGTCTTGTGAAAGTTTTATTATACTTGAGGGTGTATGAGGCAGATGTTCCTGTCTACGAGTCCAGCAGACATAGTCAACAGAATCAATTATTTCTTGTGATATATCGCAATAATTAGCTGCTGCCGGTTCACCACTAACGTTAGCAGATGTAGATACCACTGCCTTTTGAAAGCGAAAACATAGTTCTTTTGAAAATTCTTCTTGAGTTATTCTCAATGCTATTGAACCATCTTCTGCAATAAGGTTAGAAGCTAAATTTACAGCACCGTCCAATATAACAGTTGTCGGCTTAGTAGCATATTCTAATAAATCCCATGCCACATTAGGCACAACACGCACATATTTTTGCAATCTTGCATCTGAATCTACAAGACAAATAAGCGCCTTTGAATCATCTCTGTGCTTTATTTCATATACTTTTGCTACTGCCTCTGGGTTTGTTGCATCACATCCGATGCCCCATACTGTGTCTGTAGGATAAAGAATAGTTCCACCATCCTTCATAACCTCTATTGCCTTTTTTATATCTTCTTCTTGTTTCATTGTAGTAAACTAAAATTCACTTGTAAAGTGGAACTTAATATGTTTAAAATCCGCTTGAGCCATCTGTAGTACATAACCGCTGTCTGCAAGGAACACATCTCTACCTGCTTTATCTACAGCCATATACTGATATTTACGTTTCTTAAAATTATCCAGCTCTTCATCATTATCACTTTCTACCCAGCAAGCCTTATATAGGTGTACCGGTTCCCAACGACATTTTGCATTATATTCGTTCTCTAGACGATACTGAATAACCTCAAACTGTAACTGCCCTACTGTTCCTATAATCTTTCGTCCATTAAACGTATTGGTAAATAGCTGAGCTACACCTTCGTCCATCAACTGTTCAACACCTTTATTTAACTGTTTTGAACGCATAGGATCATCATTTTCAATGTATTTAAACATCTCAGGACTAAATGAAGGAAGTCCACGGAAATGCAGTTGTTCTCCATCAGTAAGTGTATCTCCTATTTTAAATATTCCATTGTCAGGAAGTCCTACTATATCCCCGGGATAAGCCTCATCAATAGTACTTTTGCGTTGAGCCATAAACTGCGTAGGAGAAGAAAACCTAACTGTTTTATTCGTTCTGACATTAAGATAAGGCTGATTTCGTACAAATTTACCGCTACATACTTTACAAAATGCGATACATGAACGATGGTTCGGATCTATATTAGCCGTTATTTTGAAAATAAAACCTGTAAACTTAGGTTCCTCAGGTCTAACCTCACGTTCCTCGGCTTCTATTGGTCTTGGACTTGGCGCAATCTTAACAAAGCAGTTGAGCAGTTCTTGTACTCCGAAGTTATTAAGTGCACTACCAAAGAACACCGGTGCGACATCAGCATTACGATAATCGTCTACATTAAATTCCGAATATACACCATCTACTAGTTCCAGGTCCTCCCTAAGTTTTAAGGCATCGAATTCACCAATATGCTTATTCAGTTCTTCACTATTTATATCTACTTCAACCTTCTCTGTTACTCTTTGTTTATCAGGTGTAAAAAGGTCGAGCTTATTTTCATATATATTATATACGCCCTTAAACTTAGCACCCTGGTTAATAGGCCATGATAATGGACGTGCCTTTATCTCTAGTTCATGTTCTAGTTCATCAAGCAAATCAAATGGGTCTCTACCCTCACGGTCCATCTTATTAATAAAAATAATCACAGGTGTTTTACGCATACGGCATACTTCCATTAATTTTCGAGTCTGTGCCTCAACACCTTTTGCACCATCTACAACTATAATTACAGAGTCAACTGCTGTAAGAGTACGGAAAGTATCCTCTGCAAAGTCCTGGTGACCAGGAGTATCCAGAATATTAACCTTATAGCCCTCGTAATCGAATTCCATCACAGAAGTCGACACGGATATACCACGCTGTTTCTCTATATCCATCCAGTCGGATGTAGCCGTTTTCCTAATCTTATTATTTTTAACAGCACCAGCCACCTGAATCTGTCCACCGAAGAGCAGGAATTTTTCGGTCAGTGTAGTCTTACCTGCATCAGGATGCGAAATTATTGCGAAAGTTCTTCTTCTTTCTATTTCGTTATTCATATATATTATTGTTTCAATCTTTCAACACATTCTTTGAGGCTATCCTCCCAATAAGGAATTTCTATGCCATATGTTTCTTTTATCTTTGTTTTATCTAGTACACTATAGGCAGGTCTTGCTGCGGGTGTAGGATATTCTTTAGTATGGAGCGGTTTTACATTGCATGATTTTATGCCTGCAATACGATGAATTGCCTTAGTAAAATCAAACCAACTTATAACACCTTCATTTGAAAAATGATATACGCCTGGATATACTCCCTTGTTTATTGCCACCATTATCACATTAGCCAAATCACCAGCATAAGTAGGAGTTCCTATTTGATCAAAAATAACACCTAACTGAGATTTTTCTTTACCCAGACGTATCATTGTTTTCACAAAGTTATTGCCATATATGCTATACAACCATGCAGTACGTATAATCATTGCATTTTTGCAATGATTTACGACTTCTGTTTCTCCTAACAGTTTAGTCGATCCATATACACTATTAGGACAAGGTCTGTCCGTCTCAACGTAAGGTGTATGTTTAGTCCCGTCAAAGACATAATCCGTAGATATCTGTATTATCCATCCGTGGCGTTTTTCTATTGCCTCTGCCAAAAAGCCAGGCGCCTCCGTATTTAGTAATTGACATAACTGTTTATTTGATTCTGCTTTATCTACAGCTGTATATGCAGCACAATTTACGATACCATCTATTTTATTGCTATTTACGAATTCATTAATAGCCGACTGATCAGTAATGTCAAGTTCTGATACATCAGTATTAAAAAAGGTATGCTGAGGATTTTTTTCCTCAAGCAATTGCATTTCATTTCCTAATTGCCCATTACAACCTGTTATAAGTATATTCATTTTTACTAATCCTGTTCCTTAAAAAGTTCGCCATTTTTATCCTTAAAGTAATAATCGTTAAGCATCCCAACGAATGTTGTTATCTCTTTTACTGCATGCTCAGTATTAGGACTAATCGTTTTTTTCTGTAATCTGAGCATCATTACTCCATATAAGGCATCAAAGCATGTTTCTATTTCGTTTTGACCTTTATCAGCACCCTTGTGCCTCAATTCTACAATATAAGGTAAGACCTTATAGTATTCTGAACGATAGAAAGGAAATTCTGAACTATCCAGCAATTGATTATGTAAATCAATAAGCTGTTGCACTACAACCTTGTTAATCTGCAGATGTCCACTTTCTCGGCATCCTTCCTCGTTTATCATCCTTATAAGGTTACCATACCAGTCTGTTACTTCATCTATCTGCTCATCATTGTAACCAAATTTACTAATGTATTCTTTTTTTATACGCGACAAACTGCATCCGTAAGCCCTTATTAAATCCTCAATTTGCCACATATACAAAGTATACTCAGCTATATTTTTTTTTCTTAAAGTCTGTGCTATATACATTTTTTAAAGATAAGTAATTAATATCCTTGGCTAATCATTTTTTAATAAAAAGTATAGAGATTAAAAGCTGTTCCAATAAAGAATACTATTGAAAATATAATTACGACACTCCCTATTATCTTATTTATCAAAACTATTCCTTTATCATCAAACTTGCCGCGTACTTTATCGACAAGCCAAGTGAGTCCAAACCACCACAAAAGTGCCCCAACCACGATACACATATATCCTGCCGACATTTCTAGTGGATGCTCAGGTTTCACGAACGTGAACTGAGCAAAGCAAGCCATAAACAGGAATATTATCAGTGGGTTTGAAAAACAAACAATAAAAGCAGTTACTCCATTATGAACAAGTGAGCCTCTGCCATTACCACTTTTGTGCATTTTTTTTGTCGGATCGGATTTATAACAATATATGCCGAAAAGCATTAACATTATGCTTCCACTTAATTTTAAGTAAAACATATTCTGCATATTATTTATAAAATCCATCATAAAACTCATACCAAAACCAGTAATCAGTGCATATATGATGTCACTGATTGCAGCACCGACTCCGGTAACGAAACCAAACCACCTGCCCTTATTCAATGTACGCTGTATACAAAGCACACCTACTGGACCCATTGGAGCTGATGCTATAATACCAATCAGCATTCCTTTGATCATTAAATCTAAAATATCTATATGTATAGGAAACGGCATAACGAGTGCAAAATTGCTAAAAAAATATGAAAGATACAAATTTTGTCCCATAAATCTTTGCATGATTAGGCATTTTTATTATCTTTGTAGCTCAATTATTCATAAATCAAATTAATTAAAATCATACAAAATGAATACACAAACGATGAAATCATATGTTATCGGTCTTGACCTCGGTGGCACCAATTCAGTATTTGGTGTTGTTGACAGCCGTGGAGATATTAAGGCTACTACTGCTATCAAGACACAGGGATTTGATAACGTTGAAGATTATGTAGATGCATCTGTAGAAGCTCTTCAAATTATTATAGATCAAGTTGGTGGCATAGACAAAATAAAAGCTATGGGTATAGGTGCTCCAAACGGAAACTTCTATAAGGGAACCATTGAGCATGCTCCTAACATTGTTTGGGGAAAAGGTATTGTACCTTTGGCTGAAATGTTCAGCAAACGCCTCAACAATATTCCTGTTGCACTGACTAATGATGCTAATGCTGCAGCTATCGGTGAAAAAATTTATGGAGTAGCGCGCGGCATGAAGAATTTCATTGTAATCACTCTTGGTACAGGTGTTGGTTCAGGAATTGTTGTAAACGACCAATTAGTTTATGGAAGTGACGGATTTGCCGGTGAACTTGGCCACGTAATAATGCGCCGTGAAAATGGAAGAAAATGCGGATGTGGACGCACCGGATGTCTTGAGACATATTGTTCGGCTACAGGTGTTGCCAGAACTGCACGTGAAATGCTACAGACAACAGATGAGCCATCTCTTCTTCGAGAAATAAAAGCAGAAGACATAACATCTCTTTCAGTTTCATTAGCTGCAGAAAAAGGAGATAAATTGGCTCTAAAAATATATAAATTCACTGGTGACATGCTTGGCGAAGCTTGTGCAGACTTTGCGGCATTCTCTAGTCCTGAGGCATTTATTTTCTTTGGCGGACTGACAAAGGCCGGTGATTTGATTATGAAACCAATAAAAGAATCATACGAAAAACATGTCATGAGTACTTTTAAGGGTAAAGCTCAATTTTTAGTTAGTGGTCTTGATGGAAGTAGCGCTGCAATATTGGGTGCTAGCGCTGTTGGCTGGGATATACAATAATTATATATATTATAGAAAACAAGAAAGCATCACCAATTTTATGGTGGTGCTTTCTTGTTTTATTGATACAATGTGGGCTAATAATAATGACCGAATATTTTTTACAATATATCTTCATTGTTATTTTTATGCCACAAGTAATTCTTCAAAATATTTTGCAGTTTCAATAAAAGATATTATCTTTGCATTGATTAAGGCTCGCCTAATACGCGATTAAATGGGAAAGGAGTGAAAATCCCCTACTGTCCCGCAGCTGTAAGTTCCTTTATTATCTTTAACGCTAGTCCACTGTCTATATGGCGGGAAGGGGTTTAGAGATGGAACGAAGTCAGAAGACCTACCTTATGTATATGCAAGCTGAGACGTCTCGATGAAAGGCTGATTTAGCAATTATAAATTTAGGTTTTTAGATATTCATATGATTCGGGCAGTCATATTTTTATCTTTGCATATCGTATCAATAAAAGTGATAACGACGTGTATTGTTATATAAGTTTATTTAGTTAACAGGGTGTATCCGTGAGGACGCACCCTGTTGTTTTATTATCATATGCATTAAGATATCTACTCTAGTATATACTCCCAGACTTCTTTCATTCCTATAAAACCGAGATACTTAACAGTAGGACCATGCACATATAATTTTCTATTATAATTAGCTGGGTTATCTACCAAATTAATTTCTCTTTTCAAATATATACTACCGGAAAGACACACTGACATTATTTTACGGATATCAGTTTCGCCTTTTTTATCGGCAATTAATACAGATTGTGTATGCGTAAATGGACTTGTGAACTCAGCATACGAAGAACTTTTAGTGCAATCTCCTACGATATAGCCCTTTACTCCCAACATCCATCCGGTACCTTTCTCTATTGCTAAAGACACGCTACAATTATCATTTTTATTATTTACAGGCAGTGTATCTTTTGGCAATGTATTTATGACACTGTCTTTATCTTTAGTGGCGCTATCAACTTTTGGCAGATTATTATCTTCCGCATCCGATGGTTCTACGGGTTCTGTTTGCTGTTTATCATCTGCATTATTTTCTACAACATATCCTTTTTCACAAGATGCAAACGTTAATAATACCAGAAATACGTAAATTAGTTTTCTCATAATATATTTTAAAACTGAGAACAAAGTTAACACTTTTTATCGACAAAAATATACAATATGATCAAAGAAACATACAATTATACCATTTTTCATGATTTTTAATAGATTTCAGACGTTTTTTAATAGCAACTTATAATATATAATATTAAATTTGCAAACTGAATTCTATATAATAACAAATCAAAAAAGTATGAAACATCTATTTACACTAATGCTAGCTATGTTGTTACCCACTATGGCAATGTCGTCAGCGTGGGAAACAAAGTACAAAGAAATTGAACATGCTATTAAGCAACCTACATTCCCAGACAAAGTTTTTAATATTACTAAATTCGGAGCCAACTGCAAATATAAGGCAGTAATCAACCAGAAGGCCATCAATGCAGCCATCACAGCATGTAACAAAGCTGGCGGAGGAAAGGTTTTGGTACCTGAAGGGACTTGGAAAACAGGAGCTTTAACTCTTAAGAGTAATGTCAACCTGGTTGTAAGCAAAGGGGCTACTCTACTTTTTGCATTCGATCCGAGTCTTTACCCTATTGTACCAACCAGATGGGAAGGTTTGGACTGCTGGAATTTATCACCATTAATTTACGCATACAATGCTAAAAATATTGCTATTACAGGTGGTGGTGTAATAGATGGTAACGGCACTAACGACACATGGTGGAAATGGTGTGGAGCTGCTCGTTTTGGATGGACAGAAGGTACTATAAGTCAGAAAAACGGAAGTAGAGCTCGTCTTCAAAAAATGTCTGAAGACGGTTTGGAAATGAACAAAAGACAGTTCGGTGCCAAAGATGGTTTGAGACCTCAATTGATAAACCTAAACAAATGCGAAAATATTCTTATTGAAAACGTAACATTATTACGTTCTCCTTTCTGGGTTATTCATCCATTACTGAGCAAAAATATAACAGTAAGAGATGTACACATTTGGAACGAAGGTCCTAACGGTGATGGTTGTGATCCTGAATCTTGCGAGAACGTACTTATTGAGAATTGTACTTTCCATACTGGAGACGACTGTATTGCCATTAAGAGTGGTAGAAATGCAGATGGGCGAATATGGAATATACCGAGTAAGAATATGATAATACGCGGATGTAAGATGGAAGACGGCCATGGTGGTCTAGTTGTAGGTTCTGAAATTACTGGCGGATGCAATAATGTATTTGTTGAAAACTGCGAAATGGACAGCCCTAACCTTGAGCGTGTAATAAGACTCAAAACGAATTCTTGCCGCGGCGGAATAATAGAAGACATTTATGCACGAAATATTAAAGTAGGTCAATGTAAAGAGGCTGTGTTGAAAATAAACCTTGACTACGAACACAATGAAAGATGCTGCCGTGGTTTCAATCCAATAGTAAGAAACGTATATGTAGATAATGTAACATGTCAGAAAAGCAAATACGGAGTAATGATTGTAGCTCTCGATACAGTTACTAATGTTTATAACATAAATGTAAACAACTGCAGATGGAACGGAGTAGAATCTGGTGGAAATTATGAAAAGGGAAATACTAAGGATATCAATTACAATAACCTCTTCATAAATGGAAGTCTGGTTCTAAAAAAAAAGCCTTATAAAGACTACAGCGAATGGATGTCTTTTTCAGAAATGAAACGCTCTGAGCATCCATATCTCCTGGATTTTGCAAAGACTCCAAAATGGAGTTATGTCATGGGCATAGAAATGGAGTCAATGCTTGACACCTATTTAGCACATAAAGATAAAAAGATATTAGATTATCTTAAGGAATACACAGACACTATGATAGATGCCAAAGGCAATATACGTAGTTATAAAATGTCTGATTTCAATTTAGATCAGATACGAACAGGACGGTTTGTGCTTAGAATGAACCAGATGTTCCCTCAAAAGAAAAATCTAATAGCAATCAAGACTCTATTCAAGCAACTTGAAAATCAGCCAAGGACAAACGAAGGTGTATGGTGGCATAAGAAGATTTATGCTAATCAGGTATGGTTGGATGGAATCTATATGGGACTGCCTTTCTATACTTTATATGCTTCTGACCTTAATAAGAATACAAATAAGGTCTATAATGATGCTGTTACTCAACTTATGAAAACATCGGAAAAAACATACGATGAGAAAACTGGCTTGTGGAAACACGCATGGGATGAAACTCACTCAATGTTCTGGGCTAATCACGAGACTGGATTATCTCAGCATACATGGGGACGTGCTCAAGGATGGATGACAATGGCTATGATAGAAATGCTTGATGCACTTCCTCAGAATTATGCTCGTAGGGGTGAAGTAATTGACCTTTTAAATAAGGTTTTATCTTCTGTTATAAAATATCAGGATAAGAACACTGGGCTATGGCATCAAGTAATGGATGTTAATGATAAAGATGGAAATTACCTGGAAGCTACTTGTTCTTCTATGTTCGCCTATTCACTGCTCAAAGGATATCGGTTGGGGTATCTTAAAGACTCAAAATTTCTTGAAGCCGGTAAGAAAGCATACAATGGCATATTAGATAATTTGATAAAGGTTAATGCAGACTCAACCATTTCACTGACAAATTGCTGTTCGGTAGCAGGATTAGGACCTGATAGCAATCCAAAACGTGACGGTTCATTTGAATATTATATCAGTGAACCAATACGCGATAATGATGCAAAGGGAGTTGGACCTTTTATTTGGGCTTCGCTCGAAATGGAAAGATTGAACAACAATAATTAAAAAAAACTTTGTGGTAATTAAGATTCTAAATCTTGATTCAGTAATTTATTTCATAAAAAAACGCCACAATACCACTTGCCTAGTGTTTATGGACATTCTGGCGCTTATGAAATGTCACTAAACGTCACTGAAATACCACTAATAAAACAAAAAGCTATGCTCCTACTCTATAGGAGCATAGCTTTTGTTATGTAAGAACTATGCATTCACCTTTAAAAAGCTATGCAACTAAAGACTAAAAGCATAGCTTTTAAATAAGCGTGGTATTTCAGTGACGTTTAGTGGCATTGATGCCGACGGAAGCAATCCATTATCGCATTGAAATACAACAACTTAAGAGACATAGTGGTATTGTGACATTTTATTTTATTTATTTTGCTGGATTTTCATCCTTATTAGACTTTTTAGTATCGTCTTGCGTTTTTTCAGGCTTTACATTAACTGCTACAGTCTTATTTGCCTTTTTCTTTTTAGCAGCCTCTTTATTTTGTTTTACAGTTTTTTCTTCAGTAAATATAACTTTATCAATGTTTTTTAATTCTGCAGTTTTAGATTTTTCCATTTTTGCCTTAAGTTTATCTTCAGCATCCTGCATTTTCTCCAGTTTAGTCTGCAAACGTGTTATTTCTTTATTTTTCATTTCAATCTCGTCACCTTGATTCTTGATTGTAGTAAGCAGACTATTCAATTCATCATCGTCAATATCATCCGGATATAGACTATTCACACGGTTTATAAAATCGCCTAGTACATTCATGTAATTTGTGAATGCATCAAAAGAGCTACTGTATATGCCACGATCCAAACTAATGCTTGAAGGTTTAGTAGTCATAAAACGAAAGTTATTGCTTGCCTGTAGATAATCCCAGTCTTGGTTAATACGAGGGTCATTACATATGCGAACACGGTCTGCTACACTATAAAGCTTGCTGAAAGCCTCACTTTGCATCGGATTACCAAGCCAGCTACTTACATCTCTTTCTTCATCTACCCACGATAAAGTATCAGGAACATCTATATTTCCTACACTTTCAATGTTTGAACAAATTTCAGATGGAGTTGAAAATGTTATACCTTTGGCTTTGGCACAAACAGGTAAAGCTTTTATAAACTCCAGAATATTACTAGACAACGGTTGGGCTATGCCTAAGGCGGTAAGTTCCATAAAGATGTTTATGATTTGTTCATCTTCTGGCATTGCTGCTATTCTATTGATATAATTGTCTGCGAAAAGAGGATATCCATCCCATTCTCTATTATTAAAGCGCAAGCAGATATCATCGCTTAAATTAATATCACGTAGTAATAGTTTAAGATTAGGAGATTCTGCACAATTATAGACATAATGTGGCGATTTCCAACCCAATACATGTTTTGCGCCCTCTGTAAGCATTCCTTTGAATCCCATATGTGCAACCTGTACACCAATTTCATCACTGTAAATTAGAGAAGAGTTGCGTAGAACAGTAGGTTTTTTACCGAAATACTCTTTTATTTTTTCACTCTGTCTCTTCACTTCAGAAGTGAAACACTCATCATTTATGAGTGAAGATAATCCATGAGAATAAGGTTCCGCAAGAAATTCCACACATCCGGTTTCATTTAATTCCTGCAATTTTTCCAATACCTGAGGCGCATGAAGTTCCAGTTGTTCTATTCCAACTCCTGAAAGTGAAAAGGCAACCTTAAAGTATTTTCCATTAGCCTTAATCATTTCCATAAATGTATTAAGCGCAGGCATATATGAGCGTTCGGCTATATCACAGATGTTACGCTCATTTTCATAATCATCATAATAATAGTGGTCGGTACCGATATCGAAGAAACGATATCTCTTGAGATGTATAATCTGATGAATCTCAAAATACAGGCAAATCGTTTTCATGTTATTTCGTTTTTATTATTTACTTTTTTATTATTTGGTCATAAAGCTGACGTATCCATAGTCCAACTTTCTCCCATGTTATCTGGTTTACTTCATTCTGACCTTCTTCTTTAAGATAATTGAACAGGCTTTCATTATTACAGATTGAATATATAGCGTCTGCAAGAGCCTGTATGTCCCAATAGTCAACCTTGATGCAGTTGTCAAGTATCTCAGCACACCCACTCTGTTTAGATATTATAGTAGGTGTTCCACATTGCATAGCCTCAAGAGGAGATATCCCGAACGGTTCGCTTACAGAAGGCATAACATATACATCAGAATCTTTTAAACACTGATACACTTCTTTCCCACGCATAAAACCTGGGAAATGAAAACGATCTGCAATGCCTCGCTCTGCTGCCAAATAAATCATAGCATCCATCATATCACCACTGCCAGCCATACAGAAACGTACATTGTGAGTACGATGCAAAACAATATTAGCAGCTTCAACAAAATATTCAGGTCCCTTCTGCATAGTTATACGCCCTAGGAATGTTACGATCTTATCTTTTTCATGATGGTCAGGACGATTTATATCCTGATATTCTTGCTTAAGTGGATAAACTGCGTTGTGCACTGTAAAGCACTTTTTAGGGTCTTGATGATATTGGTTAATCACCGTTTGCCGTGTCAGTTCGCTGACACACATTATACAGTCGGCATTATCCATACCATTCTTTTCTATAGAATATACAGTAGGATTAACTCTCCCGCGACTACGATCAAAATCAGTAGCATGCACATGTATGCACAATGGCTTACCACTTACCTGCTTTGCGTGTATACCAGCCGGATATGTTAACCAATCGTGGGCATGGATAATATCAAAATCCTGTTGACGAGCTACAACACCTGCAACAATAGAATAATTATTAATCTCTTCATGAAGATTATCCGGGTAGCGGCCTGAGAACTCCAGACAACCCAAATCATTGACATTCATATAGTTGAAATCAGCATAAATATTATCACGTAGAGAATAATACTCTCTAGGATCCATAATATTTCCTATTCTACTATTTACATAATCGTAATTAACGTCACGCCAAACTATTGGTACTGCGTTCATCGCTATTATATTCAAGAAACTTTTGTCCTCATCTCCAAATGGCTTTGGCAGACAAAAAGTTATATCCATGTCACCTTGTTCTGCCAGGCCTTTTGTTATACCATAACTGGCTGTACCCAAACCACCAAGAATATGAGGAGGATACTCCCATCCAAACATTAAAACTTTCATATTATCTCCTCTTTATTGGTAATTATACTTTTCAAGTAATCTCAGAGCACGCAATATCTCTGCTACATTAGCTGCAAACGACATTGCACCTTTGCCGTTGAATGGAGGGTTTCCGTCAAACATCTCAGGTATAGTTCCAATACACCGACTTGTCATCTCATCTTCATATCCAACCATTTGGCGCTCGATAAAGCTTAACCTTGTTCGTTTATACATCTTAAGGCATGCTTCCATATAGAATCCTCCTAACCATGGCCATGCAGTACCCTGATGATAAGCATAATCACGCTGACTTTGCGGCCCTGTATACATTGGATTATAACCACCACTTTTAGGTGATAGTGTCCTCAATCCTTTAGGAGTTAGTAATTCTCGTGTACAAACATCAAGTACACCCTTTTTCTGTTCTTGAGAAAGAGGTGAAAAATCTAATGCAACAGCAAATATCATATTTGGGCGTACACTCCAGTCGGGCGTATTGCCATCAACATAGTCGAAAAGATAACCATATTCATTAAGAAATGTATCTACAAACGAACGTTTACAAATTTCTGCACGCCGCTCAAAATTTTCAGCTAAATCATCTTCATTTGAATCAGCAGCAATCTTTGCACCAAATTTTAGAGCATTATACCATAATGCATTAAACTCCACAATATATCCTGTACGAGGAACTACCGGACGTCCGTTTACTGTAGAATTCATCCAGGTTATAGCCTTATCATGACCTTCTGAATATAAAAGTCCATTTTCATCAAGCCGCAGATTAGGGTGGAGTCCCGAAATTATATAGTTTAATATATCTTTTATGAATTTCCCATATATACTATTGCATTTATCATTACCGGCTTCCTTAGCATACTGTTGTAAAGCCCATATACACCATAAAGGAACATCAGGTTGTTCTATTTCATACATATTTACAGTAAGGGGTTTGCCTTCCATAAACTCACGCAAGCCCTTTTCTGAAGTTTTCATTACAAGTTCAAAATAGTCCTGTTCATCTATAGCAAGCGTAAGTCCAGGTAAAGATAAGAACGTATCACGAGCTCGACTTTTAAACCAAGGATATCCAGCAATAATATATCGATCATCATTTTTCTCGCGCTTATGAAATTGATGTGCTGCATTTACCAGACAATGAAAGAAATTATCTCGTGGGGAACGTTCTGAAACTTCTTTATCAAATAACTTTTTTAATAATGATGTTTTAATTTCAGATGTAGAGGCGGCAAAAACGATACTCTCACCTTTTCGGATCTTCATTTCAAAGTATCCTGGTACATAAAGATCTTCGTTAGATGCATATCCACGCTCCTGTTCTTTAGTATATTCCACACCACGATACCAATCTGGTTGAAACACAAACTCATTTTTTTTACAGAATTGCATATAAAGATCTGGATATCCTGAATACATGCATGTTTTGATACCATTATCAACCATACTGTAATCTCTTTTAGCCGTTGAATTTTCATGTGTAAACTGTCTTACACTTCGAAAAGCCAAAAAAGGTTTGAATCGTAAAGTTGTGGCAGAATGGGCGTCGACCAGAGTGTAACGGATCAATATGCGGTCCTCGTAATGCTGAAACACGACTTCCTTCTTTAACAAGACGCCTCCTACCCTATAAAGTGTAGTTGGCACTTTATCACAATCAAACTCACGAATATACTTGTGACCTTTAGGGCTGAAATTATTGCCCTGATATTTATGTAATCCTAAATTAAACTCTGCGCCATGCTGAATGACTGTAACATCTAATGAGGAAAGCAACACGTGGTTGTCATCGTCTATCTCTGGAACGGGGACAACTAGTAAACCGTGGTACTTACGTGTGTTACAGTCGACAATAGTTGAACAAGAATATGCCCCAGAGCGATTGGTGCGTAGCAATTCTCTTGTTAGCGATTCCTGCAAGTTTGTCATCAGAGCCTTCTCAAATCGTAAATAACTCATAGTTCCTATTTTAAGGTATTAAATGTTCATAGCTCAACGCTAATAACGGAAAACAACAATCTTTTATGTGTTTTTGTATCATTGTCCTTCGTTTTTCGCATAAGCAAAGATAGCGCTTATTTTTAAAAACACAAAAGAAATATTAGTATAAATGCCTAAAACATTCTATTTTTACATTATTGAAAACTTTTTTCTATGAAAAATTTATATATTTGACAAAAAAATCGTAAATTTGCACAACTGGGGGATTTAAAGGTTGTATTATGGTTATAAAAACGGCTTACGATAAATTAGAAACAGTAAAGGCCATTTCAAGTCTTTGGGATCCACTTACTGCGGATCAGCGCACATTACTGTTGAAGCATATAACAATTGAACGTTTCAAGAAAAATGATTTGATATATAAAGAGAATGAAACGCCGACAGCTTTAATGTGCCTCATAAAGGGAAAAGTAAAAATATGCAAAGACGGTGTAAGCGGAAGGAATCAAATTATAGGTGTTATAAAGCCTGTTGGTCTCTTCGGTTATAGGGCTTATTTTGCAAAAGAGGATTATAAAACTGCTGCTGCAGCATTCGAAACGTCAGTAATTGCTTTTATTCCGATGGAAATAATAATGAGACTTATTGAAGAAAACAGCATGATAGGACTGTTATTTATTAAAGAGCTCTCTGTTGGTTTGGGGCAAGCTAATGATCGCACTGTAAATCTAACTCAAAAACATATCCGCGGACGTCTTGCAGAAGCTATAATTTTCTTAAAAGATAATTATGGCGTTGAGGAGGACGAGCACACTCTTAGTATATATCTAAGCCGTGAAGATCTAGCAAACCTATCTAATATGACGACCAGTAATGCTATACGTACACTTTCTGCATTTTCTGCTGAAAAGCTAATCGCGACAGACGGCAGAAAAATAAAGATTATCCAAGACGAAGAGCTACGAAAGATCTCAAAAATGGGATAAATATTTATATTATTCCGGTATAAGAAAATTTATAACTTCTTGTTCTACTGTTATTGTGTATGGACCTACAGGAGTGCTAATAAGTCTCCCGTCAATACATACAAGAGGTCTTTTTGCTTCTATCACATCCACCTTGAGTGTACGGTAAGAATGAACGCTTCTATGATTTAGAAAACGATTTGTAAATAGAAGATAAAATCCCTCTATTAATTGGGTAACCTCTGGATGGTATACAACTGATACATCCAACAAGCCATTATATGGTACAGCATTAGGAGTTTGTCCATATCCATGAGCATTACCGATACAGACAGTCATTACCTTTCGTTTTATTATATCCGTATTTATCTTAATATTCATTTTGTATTCCAGGCGTTGAAATATCATTAGCAAAAATGATACGATAAAAGATAATGTTCGTGAACCAAACATTCTACGTGTTTGTCGCCTTAGGTTCATAACAGATGCTATTAACCCAATATTAATACAATTCAAGAAATACCTATGACATTTTATACCTTTCTTATTTGTATAACGAATACACCCCAAATCTATTTTACGCACTCTGTGATTAATTAGCCAATCTATTGTCTGTTGTATATTGTTTTCACTGAAATTCCAAAATCTTGCAAAATCATTCATAACACCATATGGTATTATACCTAATGAAATAGAATCACGTATCTGTTTATCAGTATGCATAAGACAGTTCACGGCATCATTCAGAGCGGAATCTCCACCTACAATAATGATTGTTTTATATCCATTATTTATAAGCATATTTACAAGACGTTCTACGCTTCCTGTAGTTTCACTCTGAACAAAATCATATTCAACTTTACGTTCTTCTAATACACGCTGTATTTTACCCCAATATTTATGAGGGCTTATTATTCCATGTTTAGGGCAAAACAATATACCCCACCTTGAATTTTCTACTGCCATAGGTCTTTTATCTCCTTTATATTCTCTTCTATCGGATGCATAGCATCTATCCAATGTATTTCGAATCCTCTACGTTCCATTCCTCTAAACCAAGTCATCTGACGCTTTGAGAACTGATGTATTGCTATTTCAAGCTTATCAAACATATCCTGATAAGTTGTTTTACCTATAAGATATTCTGTAACAAATTTATATTCCAAACCATAATAAATAAGATTTTCTGGTGGAATGCCAGTATCAAGAAGACTCTTTATCTCATCGAGCATTCCGTTTGCAAGTCTCTGCTTTAAACGGTCAGTTATCTTTTTACGACGCTCATCTCTATCTATATTAACGCCTATAATAAGAGAATCTATTTTAGGGACTTGACGTCCTGAAAATGGTGTATGCTTATAATACTCTTCAATCTCTATTGCCCGTATTGCTCTCTGGGCAGTATCAACATCAGTATTATTATGCATTTTAGATTTGTTTTGTGATTTCAACTCAACAAGCATCTCTGTAAGTTCTGAGAGACTTTTACCTTCCAATTTGGCACGCAATTCAGGACTTTGAGGAACAGGCATTAATTGATATCCTTTAAGAACTGCCTCTATATACAAACCTGAACCACCGCAAAGTATTGAATTTACGCCCCTGCGGCAATTATCCTCATAAACTTCAAAAAAGTCACGTTGATATTCATACACATTATATTTTGTGCCTGGCTCTACAATATCAATAAGATGATAAGGTATATTTTTACCTGCAATAGTATAATCACATAAATCTTTACCCGTACCTATATCCATATTTTTATATACCTGTCTACTGTCTGCACTTATGATTTCCGCACCTATTTCTACTGCCAAAGCAGTGGCAATACGCGTCTTGCCTGAAGCAGTAGGTCCCAATATGGTTATCATTTTTTTCATCAGATACTATTCAAAAGAACTATAAAAATATTGTTTTGTTTGCAAATATAAACAAAAAAAGCCGTTCAGCAATGCTGAACGGCAATTTTTTATCTTAAAGTTTCCAATGATTAACCATTGTGTTTCTTCATGATTTTAATCAAGTCAACTACTTTGTGAGAGTAACCGATCTCGTTGTCATACCAAGAAACAACTTTAACAAATTTATCTGTCAAGTATACACCAGCTTCAGCATCGAAGATAGATGTCAATGAGCAGCCAAGGAAGTCAGAAGAAACAACTTTGTCTTCTGTGTATCCTAGTACGCCTTTCAATTCTTTCTCAGAAGCATCTTTCATTGCTTTGCAGATGTCCTCTTTAGAAGCTGATTTCTTCAAGTTAACTGTCAAGTCAACAACAGAAACGTCCAAAGTAGGAACACGCATAGAAATACCTGTCAATTTACCGTTAAGTTCAGGAATAACTTTACCTACAGCCTTAGCAGCACCTGTTGAAGATGGGATGATGTTGCCAGAAGCAGCACGACCACCACGCCAATCCTTCAAAGAAGGACCATCAACTGTACGCTGTGTAGCAGTTGTAGAGTGAACTGTTGTCATAAGACCTGTCTCAATACCGAACTTATCATTCAGAACCTTAGCGATAGGAGCCAAACAGTTTGTTGTACAAGAAGCGTTAGAAACGATTGTCTGTCCAGCGTATTTGTCTGTGTTTACACCGCAAACGAACATATCCGCCTGACGACCGTCGTCACCCTTCTTAGAAGGAGCTGAAAGAACTACATATTTAGCACCTGCCTGAATGTGCTTCTCAGCACGATCCATTGTCAAGTAGAAACCTGTAGACTCTACAACATATTCAGCACCGATTTCATTCCACTTCAAATCAGCTGCATCTTTCTCAGCTGTTATGCGGATGTGGTTACCATTAACGATCAGTTCATTTTTCTTTGTGTCAGCTTCGATTGTTCCATCGAACTGTCCGTGCATTGTATCATACTTAAGCATGTAAGCCATGTAATCAACAGGCAGAAGGTCGTTGATACCTACTACTACAACATCGTTCTTGTTAGCCTCTTCAAGAGTAGAACGGAAAACGAAACGACCGATACGACCGAATCCGTTAATACCAATTTTAATCATTTTGCTTTATTTATTTTAAAGGGTTAAAATATATACTAAACAACTTTTTTGCCTTTGTGCGTCACCCTTTATTTGTGTAATGAATTTCTCTTATAGAGTAAAATATCTACCAAAGATAACGCATTTCTGCATTTATTTCTCTTTTCGCCCGCAAAGTTACAAAAAAAATCTATATTTGCATACGAAACTTCTATTAATTTATATAAAATAATAACTATGGGACATTTTATAAATGAGTTTAAACAGTTTGCTGTGAAAGGTAATGCCGTAGACATGGCCGTTGGCGTAATTATTGGTGCTGCTTTTGGTAAAATTGTATCTTCTATAGTTGATGATATCATTATGCCTCCAATAGGTTGGCTTATCGGTGGAGTGAATTTTACAGACTTGAAATTTAAATTACCATCAGTTGATTTTGGACTTGAGAAAATAACTCCCGCTACAATCAATTACGGAAATTTTGTACAAGCTTTACTCAATTTTATTATCATCGCCTTATGTGTATTCCTGTTAGTTAAAGGTATAAACAAATTGGCAAATAACAAAAAAGAAGAAAAGCCTACGAATCAGCCCACTCCTTCTAAAGAAGAAGTGCTTTTAATGGAAATACGTGATTTACTAAAAGAAAAAAATGGTATAGAATAAGTAAAAAATATTATATGCATAACGACAATTTCCATTGATTTTTATTACTACAATATATGCGAAGAAGGACTTTTTCTTCGTTTCGTTTCATTTTCCCAAAAAGTTTGACTAACTTTGCAACAAACTTTAATTTAAAAATATGAAACGATTCTTGTTTTTTGTCATTATAATTTATTCAACTACCATTGTTAAAGCGCAAATAAAATATAGTATAGAAGGAGCACCACAATTTTCTCCAGATATATCATGGCGAGTAGGAGGTAATATAGAAATGCCTATTTCAAAGAGATTCTCTATTGTTTCCGGACTTCATTGGTCTGACAGACATAGGACAAAGAAAAACACAACAACAATTACATCTGATCAAGAAAAAGGAATTAGGACAAAGGAATATTCTTTCAACGCAAATTTCATAACCATACCTGTTCGCTTGGCAATAAGAATAGGAACACTTTCTAATTATAAAAACGAATGGAGAGTTTTAGTAGGTCCATATATTGCTTATGGAATAAGTGGAAATGGAAATATCAAGACTTCAATTAACGGGAAGGAAAACAATGAAGATGTTAAAACTTTCGGAAACGACGGTTTATATAGAACGCGATGGGATTACGGTTTAAGCTCTGAAATTCAATACATTCATAAAGACCACTTTAATATGGGAATATTTATGGAGAATGGTTTTAGAGACCTTTATAAATCAGACAATGCATTTGAATCAATAATGGATGATTTATTTGTTGTTTCAAAGATAAATATAACGGTGGGCTTTTCTGTCGGATACATATTCTAATTTTATAACAACGTTTTGAAAAATCATCTCGGAATGTCCGTAATACAATAAGTCGTTTTCCGCAAACATTAAGTATATTGCCATCTATACTAGATATATGGATAAATAGTGACAAAATTAATATATTATTTGAAGAAAAAATTTCTATAATTATAAAAAATGACTTATTGATATCGTAATATCAATAAGTCAATATTTAGTGAATTAATGGATTATTCCCATTCTATTGTCGAAGGTGGTTTTGATGATATATCATAGCAAACCCTATTTACGCCCTTTACTTTATTTATTATTTCATTTGAAACTTTTGCCATAAAGTCATAAGGCAGATGTGCCCAGTCTGCTGTCATAGCATCCATACTCGTAACAGCACGTAAAGCTACAGGGTGTTCATAAGTACGTTCATCTCCCATAACTCCTACACTACGAATTGTTGAAAGAAGAACTGTTCCTGCCTGCCAAACTTTATTATATAGAGAATCACCATCCTCACATATATAATTATGCATTTCTTCTATATATATATCGTCTGCATCCTGAAGAATACGAACTTTCTCGCGTGTTATGTCACCAAGTATTCGTACGGCCAAACCTGGTCCCGGAAATGGATGGCGGTTTATAAGACGCTCCGGCATATTAAGTTGATGTCCTACCCTACGGACCTCATCTTTGAACAGCCACTTCAAAGGTTCGCAAAGCTGCAACTTCATTTCTTTTGGCAGTCCTCCTACATTATGATGACTTTTTATAGTCATCCCTGTTATGCTAAGACTTTCTATGCGATCTGGATATATTGTTCCTTGCGCGAGCCATTTTGCATCTTTAATTTTCTTTGCTTCTGCATTAAAAACTTCTACAAAGTCACGACCTATAATCTTACGTTTTTTCTCAGGATCAGTTACTCCTTCAAGGTCTTTAAAGAATTTATCACTCGCATCTACGCCAATCACATTTAATCCTAGGCCGGAATAAGCCTCCATTACCTTAGCAAACTCGTCTTTACGGAGCATTCCATGGTCAACAAATATACATGTTAGGTTTTTACCAATAGCTCTATTCAGTAATGTTGCACAAACAGAAGAATCAACACCGCCACTGAGTCCTAGTATAACGCGATCATTGCCTAGTTGCTGTTTCAGTTCTGAAACTGTAGATTCTACAA
The DNA here is from genome assembly GCF_000585355.1 of Xylanibacter oryzae DSM 17970. Taxonomy (NCBI): domain Bacteria; kingdom Pseudomonadati; phylum Bacteroidota; class Bacteroidia; order Bacteroidales; family Prevotellaceae; genus Xylanibacter; species Xylanibacter oryzae. The sequence continues at coordinate 1,612,187 of NZ_KK073873.1, forward strand.
AAGAAGCTGCGCTCCATACTTGTTTACTACCACATATATCAACTACAAAATTCTTTAGCAGTTGTGCACCTTGAGTTGTATGAAATACTTCAGGATGGAATTGAACAGCCCAAAGGGGATTTTTGCAGCTTGCATATGCAGCAAACTTTACATCTGCAGTAGATGCTATTATATTACAGTCTTCTGGTATTGCCGTAATAGTATCACCATGGCTCATCCAAACCTGAGAATTTTCTGTAAAGCCTTTAAACAAAGGATTTTCAGCATCAAACTTTTGAAGGTTGGCACGCCCATACTCACGAGTATTTGTTTTTTCAACCTTTCCTCCTCCTGAGTTAGCGATAAACTGCGCGCCATAACATATTCCCAAGACGGGATATTTGCCTACAAACTGAGTTAAATCAACTTTGAAAGCTTCTTTATCATGTACAGAGTAAGGAGAACCACTCAGAATTACCCCTATAACATCTGCATAGTCTTTAGGAAATTTATTATACGGCAAAATCTCGCAGAAGGTATCCAGTTCACGAACTCTTCTTCCTATAAGTTGAGTAGTCTGTGATCCGAAATCAAGAATAATAATCTTCTGTTGCATAAATACTATATTTGATTGTTTATAAATTCTTCAGCTTGTGATAATGTTTCCATTTTTCCAACATCCATTAATTTTAAATCTTCTTTTAAATAACCTTTGATATTTGCTTTTGCACATATATCAAGATAAAAGTCAATTATTCCGAACTTATCTGGAAAATCGTTCATATAACCAAAAAGTTTCGGAGAAAAAAGATGAATACCTGAAAATGCATACTTTTTATATTTTGACGGTTGTAAGTCTGTATAAGGACTTTTAACTTCGCCTGTTTCTATATTTGTCCAGCCAACGAGACGCATGTCTGAATCAAAGAGGAGGTAACGTTTTGTTTTTCTTTTGCTTACCAGTAATGTAGCATCATTATTTAAGTTTGACTCATAAAAGCTTTTCAGATTCACATTACTAAGAATGTCTACATTATGAATCAAGACCGGCGATGTTTTACTTAAAAGGGATGAAGCCTTTTTTATTCCACCACCCGTATCAAGTAGTTTATCTGATTCGTCACTGATAAGAATTTCCACTCCAAAATTATCATTCCTTCTAAGATAATCTATAATCTGGTTTGAAAAATGATGTACATTTACAACAATTTTATCAGTTCCGGCACCTTTCAACTTATTGATGACACGCTCAAGTAATGTTTTATCACCTACACGCACCAATGCCTTAGGGATTTTTTCCGTAAGTGGCTTAAGTCTCGTGCCCAATCCGGCTGCAAAAATCATTGCCTGCATTATTTCTTTGCCTTTAATATTGTTGATATATTCTGTTCACGGTGTACAATACGCACCTCTACTCCAAATTTGTCATTTATATGTTCTGCCAGATGTTGGGCTGAATACACACTACGATGTTGCCCACCAGTACACCCAAAACTAAACATAAGACTGGTAAAGCCTCGCTGTATATATCGACGAACATGAGCATCCGCCAACTTATATACACTATCAAGGAATGTTAGTATTTCACCATCATCCTCCAAAAAACGGATTACCGGTTCGTCAAGTCCTGTTAGTTTTTTATAAGGTTCATACCTACCAGGATTATGTGTACTTCTACAGTCGAATACATATCCACCTCCATTTCCTGAATCATCATCAGGTATACCTCTCCTATAAGAAAAGCTAAACACTTTAACTATAAGTGGACCATTATGATCAAAATTTGAGAATGTAGCTGGCCCATCTTGTGGGCGTGATTTATATAATGGATCCGTTGTTATCTTCAATCCATCAGAACGATTTAATGAAGGCTCTTCTGTTTGAGCAAACTGAGGTAAATCTGTTAACCGTTTCAGCATATTCATCATATACGGATAATGAAAACAATTCAACTTCAGCAATTCTTTAAGATTTTGTATAGCAGGCGGTATACTGTCTATAAAATGTTTTTTATGTTCAAAGTATCCACGAAATCCATAGGCGCCTAAAACTTGTAGCGTTCTGAATAATACAAAAAGATTAAGTCGTTCTACAAAGTGCCTTACAGAAGGGACCTCTGTATAGTTTTTTAAAGAATTATAATATTCATACACCAATTCTCGGCGCAACTTAAAAGAGTAATTAGCAGATGCCTGCCATAAAAAAGAAGCCAGATCATAATAATATGGACCTTTTCTGCCTCCCTGAAAGTCAATAAAATACGGATTGCTTTTTTGATCTAGCATTATATTGCGTGCCTGAAAGTCACGATACATAAAGCTATCCAATTTTTCAGAAGTAAGATCTTTAGCAAAAAGGCGAAAATTCGCCTCTAGTTTTAGTTCATGAAAATCAAGTTCTGTTGCCTTAAGGAAACAATACTTAAAATAATTCAAATCAAAAAGTACATTATCTGAATCGAACTCAGGCTGAGGATAACAATTTGAAAAATCCAATCCTCTGGCACCTCGAAGTTGTATATTTGGTAGTTCCCTTATAGTCTTTACAAGAAGCTCTTTTTCCTTTACATTGTATCTTCCACCTGTATCCCGTCCACCTTTTATTGCATCAAAGAGCGACAAATCGCCTAAATCAGACTGCAGATAACATAATTCATCATCACTTACAGCAAAAATTTGCGGTACTGGAAGTTTACGCTGAGAAAAATGCTGTGCAAGATAAACAAATGCATGATCTTCATCACGACTTGTTCCTATAACGCCAATTATTGAGTTCCCGTCGGTACCTGTAATTCTGTAATACTCACGATTACTTCCTGCGCCTGGAAGTTTCTGCACATTTGCCGGCTCTTCGCCACACCATTTCTTATATAATCCTATAAGCTCTTGCATTTCGTTGCAAAGTTACTGTAAAAATCGTATAAAAGAGACCAAATCACAAAAAAAATCATTTTTCACCATCATTTTCATCTTGTTTTTTTGATATATATTCTTTTAATAACACATCAACTATTACAAGAATAATCATTATACCCATAGACATAAACCATGATTCGGTTATAAACAATAGCCCAGAAGATATTACAAGGCACAAAACTATATATGATGTTATTTTCTTTTTATTCATAATGAGCGCAAAGTTATATAATTTAAAATAAACAACAAAATTATAAAGAAAAAATCGGTTATCTCACGACAACCGATTTCTAAAAAACAAACTACTTAAAAACTAATCTACTAAAACAAATCAAAAAAATATCTTTTTTGGAATTACTCCAATACTTTTTTATCTTCTTACATCGGCAAAGGTAATAAGTTTTGTTATAAGCTCCAAACATTTCATACTATTTTTTAGCATTTTAATAGTAAAAAAAACAAAATTGGGCAGTTTTTTACAAACTACCCAATTTATTTGTTATCTAGACTTTACAACTTACATCATTCCGCCCATACCAGGGTTTCCCATTGGCATCTGAGGCTTATCTTCAGCCTTGTCAACAACCAAACATTCCGTAGTAAGGAACATTCCTGCTATTGATGCAGCATTCTCTAGAGCTACACGAGCAACCTTAGCTGGGTCAATAACTCCGGCTTTGCGCATATCCTCATAAGAATCTGTACGAGCATTGTAACCAAAGTCACCTTTACCTTCACGAACTTTCTGTACTACTACAGCACCTTCACCTCCGGCATTGAAGACAATCTGGCGCAAAGGTTCCTCTATTGCACGCTCAACGATTTTAACGCCTGTCTGCTCATCAGCATTTACGCCCTTTACATCTTTAAGACATTCAAGAGCACGAATATATGTTGTACCACCTCCGGCAACAACACCTTCTTCGATAGCAGCACGTGTTGCACATAATGCATCATCTACACGGTCTTTTTTCTCTTTCATTTCGACTTCACTGTTAGCTCCTACGTATAGTACAGCTACACCGCCAGCCAATTTTGCAAGTCTCTCTTGCAGTTTCTCTTTATCATAGCTACTTGTTGTGTTAGCAATTTCATTTTTAATCTGAGCCACACGCTCATCTATAAGTTTCTTCTCGCCAGCACCATTTACTATAGTTGTATTATCTTTAGTAATTGTAACCTTGTCACATGTTCCAAGCATTTCAAGAGTTGCTTGCTCAAGTTTCAATCCTTTTTCTTCGCTGATAACAAGTCCACCTGTCAAAACTGCTATATCTTCAAGCATTGCCTTACGACGATCGCCGAAGCCTGGAGCTTTAACTGCACAAATCTTAAGATTACTACGGAGACGGTTAACTACCAATGTTGTCAATGCCTCTGAATCAACATCCTCTGCTATTACTAACAATGGGCGTCCGCTCTCAGCTGCAGGCTGAAGAATTGGCAAGAAGTCTTTCAGATTACTAATTTTCTTATCATAGATTAAAATGTAAGGATTTTCCATAACACACTCCATTTTATCAGCGTTTGTTACAAAATATCCACTCAGGTAGCCACGATCAAACTGCATACCTTCAACTACGCCGATGTGCGTATCGCGACTTTTGCTTTCCTCAATAGTGATAACACCATCTTTAGAAACCTTGCGCATTGCATCTGCAAGTAACTTACCTATTTCAGGATCATTATTAGCACTTACTGTAGCTACTTGCTCAATCTTATCGTAATTATCTTCTACTTTCTCTGAGTTATTCTTGATATAGTTTACAACTCCGGCAACTGCTTTATCAATACCTTTTTTCAAATCCAGAGGATTTGCTCCTGCTGTAACATTTTTCAGACCTTCCTGAATAATAGCCTGAGCAAGTATTGTAGCTGTTGTTGTACCATCTCCGGCATCATCACCTGTTTTGCTAGCGACACTTTTAACGAGCTGTGCACCTGTATTTTCAAAACGGTCTTCCAACTCTATTTCTTTTGCTACGGTTACGCCATCCTTTGTTATTTGAGGAGCTCCGAATTTCTTTTCGATAACTACATTACGTCCTTTAGGACCTAAAGTTACCTTAACTGCATTTGCTAATTTATCAACTCCACTTTTCAATGAGTCGCGTGCATCTGTATCAAAAACTATTTCTTTAGCCATAATTGTTTGTCTATTAAAAAATTAATTATTAACTGATTACTTTTCTATTTTTGCCAAAACATCGCTTTGACGCATCATAATATATTTAGTACCTTCGTATTCCAGTTCAGTACCTGAATATTTACCATAAAGTACATCATCACCGTCTTTAAGGATCATATCCTCATCTTTTGTTCCATTACCTGTAGCAACAATTTTTCCGTGTAATGGTTTTTCTTTTGCAGTGTCTGGAATAATGATACCACCTACTTTTTCTTCAGCTGGTGCAGGGAGTACAAGTACTCTGTCTGCTAATGGTTTAATTTTCATAATCTGTTATTTTTTAATTGTTTATATACTGTATTGGAAGCATCTAATGAAATGCTTTCGTGAGATAACATGCGAAAACTGTGCCAAAATTAAAAAATTGCCAATTATGTCAGTGTCATACTGACAAAATTGTCACACAATTAATTGGATAATCAAAGAATATGTATTAATTTTGCAGTCGAATTCAGAAAGATAACATTTAGTGCAAATTAATAAAGTTATAAAGACGATGCAGATACAACAAAATGACATCCACCAGAACCTAAAAGAAATTACTATTTTTTTATCTGAGTATGCAGCTACTCTAATGGCTGTAGGTGTACAGACATCCAGAGTGTGCCGAAATACAGAACGTATTGCGGTATCATTTAATTATCATGCTAATATTCTAATATTCCCAAAGACAATGAGTATAACGCTGCACGACAACCATTGCAACCACTCTTATACATATGTCAAGAGAATGCCTTCTATGCCATTGAATTTCCGTTCAAACATGGAATTGTCAAAATTGTCATGGCGAGCTTTTGATGAGCATCTGTCTATAGACAGACTCTGGAGCGAATACAAAAGAATTATAAGTGAGAAGCGCGAAAGTCCATGGGTTGTACTTATTCTTGTATCGTTCGCAAATGCATGTTTTTGTAGACTTTTTGATGGTAACTTAACATCAATGATTATCGTATGGATTGCTACATTTATAGGATTTTACATTCGCCAACAACTTACGAAAAGAAAATGGAGTGCACTTGCTGTCTTCATTATATGCTCATTCATATCCACCATTATAGGCTCAACAGACTATCTTTTAATACATGGTGGAACTGAAGATATGTCTCTAGGAACGAGTATGCTATACTTAGTGCCTGGCGTACCTTTAATAAACGGTGTAATGGACATTATAGACCATCATGTTCTTAATGGCATCGCACGACTGACAAATGCAGGCATGCTTATAATATGTATCGCTTTAGGACTATCATTAACACTACTCATAACAGGTATAGATGCCACTACTTTCACAAAGGTGATACGTGCCAACATCATACTTGCCAGCATCGCAGATGGTCTATTCGCAGCTGTAGCCGGAATTGGATTTGCTATTATAAGCAATCCTCCACGTAAAGCGCTTTTCATATCAGCACTTCTTGCATGTATTGGCCATGGCATAAGGTATTTTCTTATGCACAACAGCAACATAATGATGGATCAGGCAATGGCCTCTACTATTGCAGCATTCGTAATAGGATTACTCGCGGTACAATTTGGAACACATATACACTGCCCTTCCGAATGTTTTGCGTTCCCATCCTTGCTACCTATGGTACCAGGTATGTTTGCATACAAATCTGTAATAGCACTTATAAATATGGTTCGTACATCTGAGAACTACACAGCCGAATACGTTGATCAGTTTTTCCATTTTGGAATGCTCACTATACTTGTGATGGTCGGCATGGTTGTAGGTTGTGTAATACCTATCTTTATATTTCACAGACAGTCTTTCTCTGTTACTAGAATGAAACAAGTGCGCCCTAATGTAGATTGACTTAATTCCTGATAGCATCAACAAGCCAACTTTATGATAAAACGCATGTGATTTTTGTTATAAAAACAGATTAAATATACTTTATATGATTATTTTTAGTATTTTTGCAGCAAACTTTAATGATCATATGAAAGCTATATTCCATAAGTTTTTTATTCTGTTTTTATCATGTTTTTCATGCATACAGGTTAATGCTTCTGTCTCTTATGAAAGCAGACTAATATCCACGGCAGACGGACTTACTTGTAATACAATAAACGACATGATTCAGGATGATTATGGGTATATGTGGATTGGTACATCTAATGGTCTGTGTCGCTATGACGGTTACTCTTTTGTAAATTTTCATAAACTTGGCAGTAAGGCCGTTGAAAATACTGACCCTCATGTGGCATTGCTTTTCAATGATAACAAGAATAAACTTTTATGGATCTATACTTCCAAGCATTCGCTTGCCTGTTACAATCTTAGGAAAGCTAAATTCGTTGATTACACAGGATGCGGTGATGAAGAAAGGGAATTCAAAAACAGATATTTATCGCCTAACGGTATGTGGCTATATGATGATTGCTTCGGAGCCAGATGCATAAGTGGCAATAATGGTATTCTTACAAAGAAAGACTACACAAAAGAAAATCATCAGCTACCGACCAACAAGATACATACTATTAGAGAAGACTTTAATAATAATGTATGGTTCTTTACTGATAAAGGAGCAATATTGCTAGACAAAAGAGGCAAAGAAAAGATTTTTCTTAAGGGACATGATATAATAGCCAACAGGATTCAGGACAAATATATTCTTTTTATTACAGCTGATAATAATGCATATGTCTACGATAACAAATACCGACTTATTAGACACGGCATTTTACCATCTATGATGGGGCACATAAATAAAATCACAAGTAATATAATATGGCAAAACAAATGGTTCATATTCACTGATAGCGAAACTTTCGCGATGGATCTCAAAACTGGTGTATTTTATAAACCATTTGACATTCAAATAAAAAATGGAAGAGAGAGGTGGGCCGCTACCGGATATTATTTTATATCTGACGACAATGGCAATCTGACAATTTTCCCTAATAAAGGTTCCGCAAGGAAATTCAACCTAATACCAAACATCAAGTATACAAAAGCAAGAGACGGAATGTTCAACATTGTAAAAGATCAATATGGGATTCTGTATATTGCTACTTACGGAAACGGTCTTTTTATTTTCAATCCAAAAGACGGAACGATGGTTCATCACACACCTAGTGATGCAAGACCATTAATTTATTCCAACTTTTTACTAGATATAATGATCGACCGTAGTGGATGCATTTGGGTTAGTACAGAAACAGCAGGCTTATCATGCATAAATTCTGTGGGTAGTGCGACTGCCAATTTCATTTATCCAGAATCAAAACATAAAGACGACTGGGCTAATTACGTACGCCATATATATAAAAAAGACGATGAAAATATAATAATAAGTACAAAAGAGAATAAATTGTATGATTATAACACAAACAATAGATCCATTACACTCCAAAAAGAGATGGATGCATGTGTATATGCCTACTTTAAAGACAGTAAAGGGCACACTTGGATAGGCACACGAGGAGGCGGACTATATGTTGATGGTATAAAATATTCTAAAAATGACAGTAAATATAACGTGCCTGTTAACGACTTCTATGATATCGGAGAGGATTGTTATGGGCGTATATGGATAGCTACATGGGACGGCGGGTTACTTATGACTAAATATTCGCCTAACAAGCCTTTAAAATTCAATCAATATCTAAATCGCAGCTTTAAGGAAAGGAGAATACACAATCTTGAATTTGGCAAAAATGGAGAATTATGGATTGCGACAAACAACGGTCTGTACTATATAGATAGCCATAAACGCAATATAACAGATAAATCATTCATCTGCTATAATACTGCAAATCATATGTTGCCTAATGATGAGATAATCAGTCTTGAGCATACTACTAAAGGGGTTTTATGGATTGGTGCACTTGGTTCAGGTGCCGTTGAATGTAAATTTTCACCGGATCACAAGTCATTAAAGTATCATGCGATAACTACAAGTGAAGGGTTGGTAAACAACAATGTTAACTCTATAATAGAAGACAACAACGGCGACATCTGGGCTGGAACAGAAGGAGGAATATCACGTATTAATGGTCACGACTTCAGTATTAAAACATATCAGTTCAGTAATGTTCTGCAAGGCAATGTATATAGCGAAGACTGTGCTGTAAAATTAAAAGATGGACGCCTTCTGTTCGGAACCAACTACGGACTTACTGCAATTACACCAGAAAAAGAAATGCAGATGCACAAGGCCTCTAACATAAAGGCATGTATTACTGATGTGAAAGTAAACGGGAAATCTCTATATGACAAAGAAGCTGGCAACGAAGAATTGGATATGGCCCTTAATTATATGAAATGCATCTCTCTTAACCATAAAGAGAACACTATCGAGATCAGTTTTTCAAATTTCAACTACAACAGTATAAAGACATCATTGTATCAATATTATCTGGAAGGACTATCCAGTGACTGGCATTCTTCAACAACTACGAATAAGGTGAACTATAACAATCTTGCTCCCGGCCATTATATATTCCATTTACGAACGCTGAACGGTAGCAATAAATGGAGTGACGAAACCACTTTGGATATAAATATTGAAGAACCATGGTACAATACATGGATGGCATGGGCTGTTTATATACTGATTGCATATGCAATTGGATATTATATATATAAAGGATGGAAAGAAAGATTCCGTCTTCATCAACAGCTACAGATCGACCAGCAACTTACCGAGTTTAGGTTAAATTTCTTTACACATATAGCACATGAATTCCGTACACCACTTGCGGTTATACAAGGAGCAGTTGATAAACTTAGTAATTCTGAAGGACGCAATACATCAAAGAGTGCAATACAAACTGCCAACAGAGGTACAAAAAGGCTTTTGCGCCTAGTAAATCAACTCATGGAATTCCGCAAAGTCAGCACCGAAAATATAAAATTGAATGTAGAACATGCCGATTTGATATCATTTGTCAGAGACATATATCAAGACTTTTGGCCTATTACCAGGCAGAAAGACATATCAATAACATTTACTCCTTTTGACAAAAAATATGAAATGTTATTTGATAAACATGTAGTAGAATTAATCGTCTATAATATTATTAGCAATGCCGTAAAATATACTCCTACAAAAGGAAAGGTAAGCATTAAGATTATAAAAGATCAACAATACCATAAAATATGCATTATATGCGAAGACAATGGACCAGGAATAAGTGAAGAACAAATGCAGAACTTATTCCAGCCATTTATGCATGGATATGTTTCAAATGGAGGAATGGGCATAGGATTATATACCGCACACAATATGGCTAAGGCGCATAAGGGGGCACTAACATATAATAGAGTTGATGCAAAAGGCGGATCCATCTTCACATTTATTTTCCCGGACGATGATAACGTATACAGCCCGGAAGAATATAAGAGCGACCTAGCTGTTGAAACCAAAGACGTATTGGATGAAAATGCTAATATTGAAATACGAGAGATGCTCCCAGCATCAATAAACGACTATACTGTAGCAGTTATTGAAGACGATCCGGACATGATGGAGCAAATAAAGAATGAACTGAGTGTATATTTCAATGTAGAAGGATATATGAACGGCCAATTCGGCTGCGAAGGTGTATTAAAGACTCACCCTGTTTTGCTTATCTGCGATGTAATGCTACCTGATATGAGCGGTTACGAAATCGTTAAGAAGATCAAGCAAGATAAGGATGCCTGTCATATACCCGTAATAATGCTTACAGCCTTAGATGATGAGAACCATCAGATTAAAGGATACGAGGCCGGTGCAGACGACTATATGGTCAAACCATGTAACTTCCGTATTCTTATTGTCAGAGCCATACAACTCATAAAATGGTCTATCAGATTAGAGTCTGAAAAGACCAGCAACATCGGCGACTCGAATGATTTAGCACCTGCTGCTCATTTGACATCAGATTCTATTCTCACTAATAAGGCAGACAAAGTATTTAAGGAGAAAGTGCAGCATATAATATCACAACATATAGAAGATACCGATTTTAATGTTGATGTATTGGCATCAATGATGAATATGGGTCGTACCAAATTTTATGGCAAGATGCGTGAATTGACAGGCATTTCCCCAAATAAGTACTTATCTAATGAACGTATGCGCATTGCTGCAGAGCTCTTGATTGAAAACGAATTGTCTATATCTGAAATTAGTTATAAAGTAGGAATACAAGATGCATCATATTTCAACAAATGTTTCAAAGCAAAATATGGTGTTGTACCTAGTAAATATGGTAAAAAATAAAAACTATTAATAAAATTAAAGCAAGTCTGATATTTATTCAGACTTGCTTTAATTTTATTAATTATGTTTTTATTCAGACATCATTGTTATCTCAATGCGATTATTTTGATTAAGAATCATTTGTGCAAAATCTCTTATCTTTTGAGTTGTTAATCCATTCACTCTCTTTAGGTAGTCTGCATCAAAGTCAACCTTATTTACTAGTTCATTATAAGCCACATAATACCAGTAACTGTTGGTATTCACAACTTGTCCATACGTTTTGTATTCATACTCTTTTACCTTATTAAGATCTTCTTCACTAGGTCCGTTCTTTGCAACCTTGCTTAGTTGCTCATATATAATAGGAATCAACATCTTATATTTTTCAGGATCCGTGCGGAATTTAATTTTCATCAAAGCCTCAGCGTAAGGGAATCTTTCCAGTTCACCGTCAACACTAACTCCGTATGTCCCGCCTTTCTCTTCACGAACTTTATCAGTATACATCATTCGTAGAATCTGGCTCAACACATCTATATTTAAATCATTTTCTGCATTGTATTCCATTTTAGCTTTTAAGAATATACTAGTCAATGACGACGGAGTTGCCTGAGTTTTCTTGAACAGATGAGTTTCATTAGTATCTCTAATAGACACATGGTTGTCTTTAATCTGTTCATTGCTGTTATTATGTGGCAGGCTTGCCAGATAACGGCATATTAAAGGACGTATTTTGTCCATGTCAATGTTTCCTGTCATTATTACAGAGAAATCAGAAGCATCTGCAAAACGTTCCCTATATATCTGCATTATTCTATCATAGTTAACACTCGAGAGAGTCTCCTTTTTTATTGGCGCCATTCTTGGATTATTGCCATATAGTATTGATACAATAGAGTCATTGTATGATACATTCGGGTTTGCATCACGATTTGTAAGGAAAGCACTCTGTTTATTCATAAGACTTTTGAAAGCCTCAACATCTTTACGCGGTGATGTAAAATACAAATAAGTAAGTTCAAAGAGTTCTTTCATATTTTTAGTATTACTAGAACCTTTTATCCCTTCAGTTTCATCAGTAATATAGGGAGCAATATTAACTGTTTTTCCATCTAGCATCTTGTCCAATGCAGTTGCATCAAAGTTCCCTATTCCACTCTCATTTATACATGCAGACAGATAATTCATATTAGGCATATCAGTATTAGGATATAAAGATTTTCCACCAAGACTAAAAGCCGAAATATTGACTTCGTCCCCTTCGAAATTTGTTGGGCGTATATATACTTTCATACCATTTGATAGCGTAAGCATTCTGAAACCATGTTTCCACTCTTTTTCTGATATGATAGTTCCTGCTTTCGGTTTTTTTGATATTAAATCATTCGGAATTTTTTTATCTGTATAAGAGACATATTTTTTGTTTCTCGCCTTATATATAGATGAAATAATTTCATTTTTTGAAGGCATTACAAAATCATCTTTATCAGGACCGTAAATAGTAACGACCTCATTCTTATTTGTAATAATTTCGCGTACTGTTGTATTTATATCCTTTAGAGTTATTTGCAAATTTAGTTTCTTTACCTCATTCAATTCCTCTTCAGCAGACATAATTGGTTCTCCATCAAGAAAATTACGGAGACATAACCTTACATAATGCGAATTACGCTCTTTCTCACGATCATTGAATGAATTTTCAGCCCATCTTAGTTGTTCAGACTTAGCCCTGTCCAACTCCGACTGTGTAAATCCATTGTTTCGTGCCCGTTGCATCTCAACTACAAGAGCAGAGATTCCATCTTGTACACTATCTTGTTTACACATCATAGAACTGCAGAAAGCATCTTTTGTATTCGACAAGAAAAAAGCGCCATCCCTTACAGATGCAGAAAGGAATGGAGGATTTGCTTGTTTTACGATTTCCTTTAGCCTGTCATTAAGCATCTTTATGATAATTTGAGACTTATATCCATCGGCATAATATGATTTTGTATTGCGCTCTGTTCTTGGCGTAGCATCGCGTTTCATATACATACTGAAATTCACAGTTGGCTGCTCTTTATCCTTTGCTGTAAATACCACTATAGAATCGTTGTCCACAACAGGATAATATATACGTTCAGCAGGATTTATTGGTGCTGGTATATTACCAAACACATCCTTTACTTTCTGTTCCATTTTATCCACGTCAATGTCACCTACTATTATTATAGCCTGCAAATCAGAGCGATACCATTTTGCATAATAGTCACGAAGGTCCTTGTATGGAAAATGGTCTACAATATCCATATTACCTATCGGAAGGCAATCCTCATATTTTGATCCCTTATAGATTACGGGTATAGCATCTTCCATCAGGCGCTGTACAGCCATACCTGCACGACGTGTTCTCCATTCCTCATGAATCACTCCACGTTCCTTATCTATTTCCTTATCAGAAAGCAACAGAAAATGACTCCAGTCATGAAGTATAAGCAAACACGAATCTACTACATTTTCTCTTTTCACAGGTGCTGATGATATATTATAAACCGTTTCATCAACACTTGTATATGCATTCAAGTTCTGTCCGAATTTAATGCCAACACTCTCACACCATTTTACAATGCCAGGATGAATACTGTCACCAGGAAAATTCATAGTACCGTTAAATGCCATATGCTCCAGAAAATGAGCTAACCCACGTTGTTGCTTTTCCTCCAATATAGACCCAACACGCTGGGCAATATAGAAATCCGCGACCTGCGGCATTTTTGCATTATGCCTTATATAATATGTAAGTCCGTTAGGCAGTTTCCCTTGCCTTATACTAGAATCAAAAGGCAATAATGCCTGAGCCCGTGATAATACGGCAAAAGCGAACAGTAATACTGTTAATAGTTTTCTTTTCATAAATTATTATTTAAATAATGTTGGTATCGCATCCGATTCAAAATCATCAGTCGAATTGTTTGTATCTATATATTTATTTCCTTCTTTTTTACGTACTACAGCTTTTTTATACCTTGTTTTATCAGCTTCCACGCTTCCGCAATGAGCCCAACCTGCATCAAGTGACGCAGAAGTTACATTCCACTGATACGATGATGCTATACTTAGATTAACAGCATCAATAATCCATGAATTAGGCAGTTTGTATCCTGAGTTACTCATTGTATATGAGTTTCCTCCTGATGATATCACATAGTTATATTTATAAAAATAGTTCCGTAAAAATGTTTCCTTATCCGTTTCAGGTTTTGCTATGGCATAAGATCTTAATCCGCGATTATTAAGAGTGAAATAAGTATATGAATAATCATACCAGTTGATTAGGTTTTCAACATTCGGATTATCATCGTCTGAAAATTTCGGATTGGATGACACATCATAGAATTCAAAATCTGCAGAACTCAAGTCTATTGAATTTGAATTAATCTCCTTATGATTCTTTGCATTAAGTGCAAGTACGATCTCTTTCCCAGGTGCCACAGGATGTTGTTTTCCATTTCCAGGTATCACATATATTGCATCAATAGTCATTGCCTGATTCATAATATCAGGTTTATAGTCATACTTTAATACTGTTGCGAAGGAAGACTCTACAAATGCGAGCCCGTCAGCATATAATACTGAATCACTGTTATTTGCAATCTTTATGTATTGATCATCGCTGTATTGTTTACCCTCAGGTGTGAGTGTACCGGTAAAGAATATCTCCGAGATGACAAATCCATCCTGTGCATTATAAGTATTTAATGCTACTGTCTTGCCCGCAACTGTACCGCCGGTTGTTGGTAAACTAACAGTCACATTACTTTCGCTGGCCTTTACCGTACTTTTCACCAGTGTTGTATCAAGACTATAAGAAATGTCGCCCTTCACATCTAAAGAATATACTCCTGCCGGAACCTCTGTAGTATCCACATACTGTGTACCGCTTTTTCTGAAGTTCGTTGCTGTATAAGTCATTTTTGTTTGTACATTCGTCAGCGTTGCTGTTGCGCCAGTAAGAGACGGTTCATTAATGTTCAGAGGCATATCCAATGCCACAGCGAATTTTACATTTTTTGTTTGATCATCTTCGTTACCATTGTCTTTACATGAAATTAAAGCATAACTAGTAACGAACAATCCAATTAAAGCCATCAATAATTTAGCTTTTCTCATAATTTATTGTTTTAAGTTTATAAAATTGTATTCATCAAAATAATGTTGGTTTCATATCAGCATCAAAATCATTAGTAGAGTTATTAGTATCAATATATCTATTCCCTGATTTTTTTCTTACCACAGCTTTCCCATACCTTGTCTTATCTCCGTCAACACTACCACAATGTGTCCAACCCACATCAAGGGATACTGATGTAACTATCCATTGATATGAATCTGCTACGCTGAGATTAACAGCGTCAACTACCCATGCATTAGGCAGTTTATACCCTTCTCCATCCATATCAAAAGAGTATTCACCATAGTTTAACAGATAAGTATACTTGTATTTATAATTATTTAAAAATGTCTTCATATCCACATCAGGCCTTACTATCGCATAAGATTTAAAACCACGATTATGCAACATTTGCAATTGGTTATCTGATATCCAATTAATTAAATTTGGCACATTAGGATTATCATCATCAGAATAATTTGGATTAGATGACAAATCACAAAATTCAAAATCTGCAGAACTCAAGTCTATTGAGTTTGAATTTATCTCTTTATGATTTTTCGCATCAAAAGCAATAACTATTTCTTTTCCGGGTTTTACAGGATGCTCTTTACCTTTTCCCAGTATTACATATAAGGCATCTATTGTCATAGCTTGATTCATAATATCAGGAGTATAATCTTCTTTTTCTACTGTCAGAAATGAAGACTCCACAAATGCGAGTCCGTCTGCATATAATACAGAATCACTGTTATTTGCGATCTTTATGTATTGATCCTCGCTGTATTGTTTACCCTCAGGTGTGAGTGTACCGGTAAAGAATATCTCTGAGATGACAAATCCATCCTGTGCATTATAAGTATTTAATGCTATTGTCTTGCCTGCAACTGTACTACTGTTTGCAGATGCACTTACAGCCACATTACTTTCGTTTGCCTTTACTGTACTTTTCACTAAGGTTGTATCTAGACTATAAGAAATGTCGCCCTTCACATCTAAAGAATATATTCCTGCTGAGATCTCTGTAGTATCCACATACTGTGTACCACTTTTTCTAAAGTTCGTTGCTGTATAAGTCATTTTAGTTTGAACATTCGTCAACGTTGCTGTTGCTTCATTAAGAGATGGTTCATTAACATTCAATGGCATATCTAATGACAAAGCGAATTTCACACTCTGAATTGAATTTTCTTCGTTATTGTCCTTGCATGAAGCCAAAGTAATACATATAGCAATTACTAATAACATCAGCCTAAATAATTTTTCTTTATTCATTTTGTTTTTATAATTTAAAATGTTATACCCATTGATAAATATAATTTATATCCATTGTTATTGCTAGTCATGATTCCTCCACCTAATTCCACAAACATTCCATACTGTTTCCATAACTGTGGATTATAATCCATCCTTATACTAGCATAAGTTGTTAAATAATTATCAGTACAATTTACATAAGTGTATTCCATAAGATTAGTATTGGCATAATCCATAGTAGCATAAGGCATGCTCATATTTTTTCTTACATTGATATAGTATGAAGATGACACATTACAATTCACAATTATGTCATTGCTTATATCTTTTATCATTTGAGCTGATATATTCCCATGAACTTTTGAGAATGACATGCTACGCACAGGATATACATATTTTGAACCATAATCCATGTATCCCAATTTACCTATTACGTTCCACGATGAAAGACCTTTGATGTTCAAAGCACCACCCATATAATAGTCAGCATTATGATTACGATACATAGTCATATCTGTTATTACAGCATACTCTGTTGAAGAAGAACTGCCTGCTACATGCTCATCTCCCGTTCTTTTCTCATAATTTATTCCGGCAAAGCCACTCCATCCTACTCCTGAGATATGCTTCCAACCTAATTCGCACGTATAATGATATAGATATAATGTAGTTACAGGCAAAGAATTTAAATTAGGCAGTATTCGCCTGTATGGAGTATAATCGTATGTTGCTGATATATACACTCCCTCATCATCTATAGGTCTTAAATTAATATCAGTTGAGATACCTGTTGCTTTATAATAAGCAGAAGTATTGCTACCAGAAAAACGTTTATAATCCATGCCCAATCCAACCATCTGATATTCAGGTATAACACCTTGTTCTCTAAAAAAAGAGACACTATTTGTCTGTTTATAAAAGAGTCCTCCCAATCCCGCTCCGATAATATATTTACGATAGTCATACGAAATGCCCAAACGTAGAGATAAGTCTGTCACTATACCGCGAGGTCTTGGGTCTGTAGTGCGGTATTCATGTTCAGCCCTGAATTTCATGTATTGTCCTATTGTAAATTTGCCTGTTTTTATTGCATATCCACCGGCGAAGGTATACCGTTCATTATTAAGGTTTCCTCCTAGTGTATCACCCATTACATAAGGATATAATAATGCATAGTCTGTAGTAGAATTCCACTTTATGTTATATTTTTTCCCACTCCTGTACGAAGCCTCTCCCCAAACGATACTACTTTTACTTAGTTTTACATAAGAATTCACTTCAATACCAATATCCGAATGCCCATCACCCAATTGATAAAATATCGGTCTGTCAGTTCTTTCGTTATCAGAGTAAGCGTACATCTCAGAGTATTGATACTTATATGTCCCATACATGAATGCCGGGTTAACTCTGTTAGCTGTCAGTACTCCGTTAAATATTGAATAATGCTCTTTTACTGATGCAGTATCTTCTGTACTGGCAATTATATTGATACTATTGCCCAAGAGTAGCAATGCTAATATGATATATTTCATTCCCATTTTACATGAATATTATATCAACACTAACCACAGACGGATGTTTCAAAAGTTCACTATAACTTGATGATGCCCTGAAATTCCGTGTGTGCTTAATCTGTAAACTGTCGTGATAAAGCACGGTTCCGGTTACAGATATTGAATAGCATCCGCGCATTATATCCATACTTGTAGATGTGCCATTGAAATTAGATGAAGAATAAGATTGCTTATTATTCAGATTAGTAACGGTTACAGTACCTTGCATTTTATCGATAATTATGCTGTCAGGAACATTTATGGATATGACTGCACTAGTATTGTAATCATCATTATCCTCATGACAGGCAGTAATGGTTATCAGCATCAAAATAGCGATTGGTAATATATATAATAGTCTTTTTCTCATTTTCTTTTATATTTTTACATTCATTTCAAGACCAAAGTATGGTGTTACTTGGCGTCGTATGGTATAATTATTACGTACATAATCGGGATTATAATCCAGCAGTTTATTAACAAACAAAGCAATAGTCAGTTTGTCACCCATAAGTTTTTTTGTTGCTTTCAGATTTACATTCATACAGAAAGGCACTGTCTGCCTGTCATATAATGATGAATTATATGTACGAACAAGATATTGTAGATAGGTATCAGTCTTGTCTTCTTCTGTATAATCACGAATCACACCATATCTATCCATATATTGCGTAGGGATATTTTCTTTCCCCATATTCTGTGACGCAGTCATCCACAGGCACTGAGCAGAAAGAGAAAATCCCAGTTTTAGTTTAGGAATATCAGTATCGAATGTAAAATTTGTATTCACCATCTCTCTAATATATCCGTCATCATCTTTGTATATACCAGCATACTGTAATGTTTCCCCTCCAATTACTTTTGAAGGCATCTCCATTATTGGTTGTGAATTACGGTATTCTGTTTTAAACCATGCTCCATTTACCGTTAGACGCGTATTTATCACCGGAAACCTTATTGTTGACAATGTATATTCTATCCCCTGCTTGTACGTTCTACTGCCATTAGTAGTCATCGTATAACTACGTAACTCGGTTAATGCGGTATATGGAAGAGTACTTACATCGGGTGCACCTGTTATCGTATTTGCATCTATTGAAGACGCATCATAACTTTTAAAACTATAAGAATTGTATATCGGTGTATAACGGAAACCCGACTTCATGTCTTCACGAAAATATGTAACAGAGAGTCTGTTACCGGCAAAATTAACATCTCCTCTTATCTCCCATTTATTATTACGTGCTGCACGCAGATCTGCATTAGTAGGGTCTACAACATATGTCTGAAGGTATATCCTGCGATAGTCCTTTACTGCGTGATAATAATTCAGTTCTATCAAATCCATATATACAGGTTCCGGATAGAGTTGGTCCATAGTAGGCATCTTAGTATGTTGCCCATAACCTCCAGCCAACTGTATCGTCATTTTTCTACCCATAACAGATACTGATGGGAATGTCCATCCTATATTAACTCGTGGGTCAAGATAATATTTATTATGAAGTGCATATCCTCTCGACAGGTTAAGCATTGTACTTGCCCTTATTCCAGCCTGTATCTCCAACTTGTTTTTACCAATATTTATCACTGTATTTTCTTCAGCATATTCAGACAATATATGCGAGGCCGGTACCGCAGAGTACTTACGCGGACGAACTGAAAGCCCTGGATATAGGGGATTAAGTTGATTAAATATCTGACCGTCACCATAATTTTTATCCATTTGCCAGTCTGCGCCCAACTTTAATTCGTTGGATACATTTCTTATAGGGAATCTCAATGTAGTGCCTACTTTTGCATACATGCTGAATGGACGTCCGTCAACTTTCTGATTGGCTGTATATGTGTATGGAGAAATAAGTATTGCATCACTTTCACCATTACCCGTAGTTGTAGCAGCAGGTGTTTCACGGCTAAGTTGTACCAGTCTGGTACGGTCCAATAGATCTTTTTCATAAGAAACTGACACAAGTGCAGATGCCGACTTGATTATTGATTTTAGTTTACGGTTTTTATAATCAAGCGATGCATTCAGAGAGTACCTGTTATACTTGGATGCATACTTGTCCACACCACCATAATTAAGTTCCGGATCGACCTTATCATCATCAAAAGAACCTCCATAATCCAGATTCAGTCCCGCTTCCACATTACTTTTTTCTGATATCCACTGTTTATTCAACCGTGCGGAAAGCGTAATACGTTTGTATGTTTCCAATATATTCCTTGGGTCAGCCTTACTGTCAAGATAGTCTGCGCTTATATTCAATGACATATGCCTCGGCTCAAGAGTAAACCCTTTTGCCAGATAGAACAATTTGCTATCCATATCCGCTTTGAAACGGGCCGAAATATCATTACCACCCTTACGCCTTTTAATTTTGACAAGTCCACTTGTAAGGTCACCATATTCAACAGAAGGTATGCCTCTCACAATTTCGACATTCTGAATATCATCAGTAGATATAGAACGCATATCTACACCTGCATTGGTATAGTCTCGCCCTGTGGTTTTTGTCTCCCATGCGCCATCCATAAATTGCATATTTGCATTAGTACTTATAGGTGCCCCGTCAATAACGAACGACGTTCCAAGCGACGATGTATCATAGTTACCGCTCGCTATTGGAACTTCTCTTATAGATATTGTATTCGATGTATTCAGCACCGGATCTTTTGCCATCCCTCCGGGTAGCAGTTCCAGAATATCTGCAAAGCTTGATGGCTGAAGATGATCCATCGCATGTTTCTCTATTTTTGACGAACTTGTAAGTCCACGCGATTCTGTTGCCGTTACAACTACATCATTAATGGTCGTCGATGACGGAGACAATCTGTATGTCATTCCATTAACAAGATCTACATGGATTTTTGTATACCCAATATATGTTATGTCTATGCCTTTATTTATAGCCTGATTATTTGCCTTAACAGAGAAATTCCCATTGATATCAGTGATTACAGATACCTTTTTATCTATTGTCATCCTTATTACTGCCCCTGCAAGCGGTTCATCTGTATATCCATCTACGACCCTGCATTTATACGTATTTTGCGCCCTCACAACGATGCTAAAAGCAACAAGAAGAAAAGCTAATATTAACACCTTTGATTTCATTTACCTTATTTTTTTGCAAAGGTAGAGTGAAAAAGATGTGACTGCAATACCTAAAATTAATGAATCTTAAGATAACCTTGACCTTTACTAATTGTTTTAAAGTCTCAATTCTTTGACTAATTTTCCCGTTTATCTGTTTTTTTATGTATTTTTGCACACTACAAACTATATCTCAATAACTTACAAACTTAAAAACGATGAGAAAAATACTAATACTACCGGCTCTGCTGCTATCCGTTTATGCACTGGCACAAAGTCCCGGCAACGATTTCAGAAAAATGCAGTATTACCCGGAAGGCGATGCTTTCGTATGCACCAATGGTAATAACAGGTTCACACGCGCTCTTTACGGCGGTAACACCCTTTTCAGAATAGAAACAAGCGACCGGCCCGTTTTTGCTGCATACAACAAAACCGATAATAAGAATATCCGATTCCGCCTTACATATAAAGGTAATAGTGTCTTTCTAGATTCCACCTCTTATTGTATGGCCGGTTATGTTGGTGCAAGACGAGACTATACCCTTTCTGATAAAAATTGGGATAACGGCAAACTTCATATTTCCGTATTGGCTTATAATGACCATGAAGGTGGCATATGGCAGTTCAAGACTGAAGGGTTTAATGGAAAAGTAAAAATAGAAGGACTTATATGTGAGATAGCAAACTCCAAACTCAACCGTATGGGAGACCTGGGCGTTGAGAAACCCGGAAGTTTCGAAGCACCTCTAAATCCTAAAAAGTTAAGATCAATAGCCTGGGATAATACAAACAACACTTCGTTTATATCACTTGACAACCAGGACATTAAAATATTAAAAGGCGGTAATGCAATATTCCAAAAGACAGATGCCGAACGCAAAAGTCTTGTAGACCGCATTAAGTTCTTTACTCCAGATCCTTATATTAATACTATCGGAGGGGCTTTATCGGCTGCCGCTGATGGCGTATGGGATGGACAGACATGGCTTCATGGAGCTATCGGATGGCGAATGCCACTACCCGGTTGGAGGGCAGGTTTTCTGGGCGATGTACTGGGCATGAACGACCGTGCCGTATGCCATTTCAATGCATATGCGGCTAGTCAGGTTACCGATGTAGCACCTACAATCCCCCATCCCTCACAGGATTCTACTAACGCCCTGTCACGATGCGTCTACAAATGGGGAACTCAGATGTACAGCAACGGATATATTTGTCGTAATCCATACAATAGTCATCAGTTTCATCATTATGATATGAACCTCAACTATATCGATGAACTGCTATGGCATTTCTGCTTTGATGCCGACACTACTTACATGCGTAAGATGTGGCCGACAATCAAATTGAATCTGGAGTGGGAAAAACGCAACTGGGATCCTGATAATGACGGCCTGTATGATGCCTATTGCTGCATATGGGCTAGCGATGCCCTTTATTATAACAGCGGTGCCGCCACTCATTCTTCGGCATACAACTACCGTGCTAATCTTCTTGCTGCACGCATTGCGCAAATAATTGGCGAGGATGCCACACCTTATAAGAAAGAGGCTGAAAAGATACTTGATGCAATGAACCGGAGATTATGGCTTAAAGATAAAGGTCACTGGGCTGAATATCAAGACTTCATGGGTCTGAAACGTATACACCAGAGTGCTGCTTTATGGAGCATATACACACCTATCGACTGTGGAGCCTGTTCTCCATTACAGGCTTATCAAGCCACTGAATATATAGACAGGGAGATACCACATATACCGATAAAGATAGCCGGCGACACATTACTGTCGAAAGCAGAAAAAAATCTGTTTACGGTATCTACTACCAATTGGATGCCATACGACTGGAGCATAAATAATGTTGCACAGGGCGAGGTCATGCATACTGCTTTGTCATACTTTGAGGCAGGCAGAAACGAAGAAGGTTACAGACTAATGAAGGGTATGATAATGGACGGAATGTATCTGGGACAAAGTCCTGGTAACTTCGGTCAGATTTCTTATTACGATGCCTCTCTAGGTGAGTGCTATCGTGACTTTGGCGATGTTGTTGGTATATCTTCACGCACACTTATAGAAGGTCTTTTCGGTGTCCGTCCTGATGCGTTATTCGGTCGCTGCATACTGCAACCCGGATTTCCGTCCGAATGGCGTTCAGCATCTTTATCATCACCATATATGGATTACTCCTTTTCTCGTAATGACAAGACCGACACTTATATAATAAAACAGAATTTCAAGCAACAACTATCTATCGTTATCAGAGCAAAGCTGCCGTTTCAAGACGTAAATAATGTAACTATAAACGGTATAGATACACCATGGAAGATTGTTCGCTTGTCCGACAAAGATGCTTATGCTGAGATTAATGCACCTGCAGATAAGACTCTAAATGTGGTAATCAAATGGAGTGGTGACAGCATCTGCTCAACAACGTCCAATTCATATTTAGCAAAAGACCAACAGGCCGATAATGACACTGAAGAACCGTTATACGACAAGTCAAAACAGTTCTCTATGTGCAAGGATTTGAAGTATAATGCCAATATTACTGACATCTTTAAGAATAAATACACATCACCAAGTTCACCATATACCACTTTGCGTATACCCGAAAACGGCGTAGGCCAATGGTGTCATCCTATTTTCAATCCTGAGATAAATGATTCCGTGTTCCGTTCACTTGCTAAGAATAATACATTCTATGCTGATGGTGTTCCTTTTCACACACCTGCCAATGGCAAGAATATCATATACACATCTTTGTGGAATAATTATCCTGACAGCGTAACTATACCTATCAAGGGTAACGCCTCTACAGCATTTCTACTTATGGCAGGAAGCACCAATCCTATGCAGAGCCGTATTGCCAACGGTATAATTACAGTGCTTTACAAAGATGGAAGTTCTCAACAAATGGAATTGATAAACCCTGACAATTGGTGTCCGATAGAACAAGACTATTATGTTGACGGCAAAGCATTCTATACCTCTAGTCCTAGACCTCTGCGTGTGGGTTTCAGTACAGGTATTGTAAGTAGAGACATCAGTGATGTACTAAATATTAAAGG
Source organism: Xylanibacter oryzae DSM 17970 (assembly GCF_000585355.1). Taxonomy (NCBI): domain Bacteria; kingdom Pseudomonadati; phylum Bacteroidota; class Bacteroidia; order Bacteroidales; family Prevotellaceae; genus Xylanibacter; species Xylanibacter oryzae. The sequence goes on from NZ_KK073873.1 coordinate 1,636,605, forward strand.
TGCATACCGCGAAATTCCGGGAGGAGCAGGTACAATTCTTAAGATGAAACTTGATCCTTCAAAGAAATTAAAGAGTATTACTCTACGTACATTATCTAATGATATTGTAATAGGACTGATATCCATAACATTACAACAATAGTTCCTATGGTGTAGAGTAATTCTACACTATACGTTTATATTTATGTGATGGATAAGCAATGGCACACTAAACCGGAATGCGGAACCGCATCCCGGTTTTGACTGCACTCCTATCCTACCGCCTAACTTTTTAACTATAGCCTTGCATATCGGCAGACCTAAACCTAATCCCTGAGAGAACTGGTCCAGTTTCTCAAACTTACCAAATATCTTTTTACGGTCTTCCACAGCTATGCCGATGCCGGTATCAGCTACAGACACATTAAGCATATCATCGTCTACATTATAGTCTACTGTTATGGTGCCTGCAGGTGTAAACTTGTTGGCATTCAGTATCAAGGCTTTCAGCACCCGCCTAAGGCTATTCGGATCCAGGCATACATAAATGGACTCATGCATCATGATTTTAAGTTCTACACCATCATGAATCTGCCCCTGCATGCTTTCTGATAAGTCATGCATCAACGAACTTACATCAAAATCCACACGCTCCATCTGATATTCGCCACTTTCAAGAGATGCCATAAGGAGCATATTATCAATCATACTTATCAGCAGTTCTGAGTTCTGGTGTATTATCTTCAGGAAGATGTCATGCTCCTCTGCAGTTACATCAGTATCTAATAACTGCATAAACCCTACTATCGAATTTAAGGGTGTACGTATTTCATGACTCATATTATGCAGGAATGCGTTTTTAATACTTTCTGCATGCTCCACATCTTCAATAACTTTTTCTTTTACTTTCATGATATTAATATTTTAAAAGCATCATGCCGTAGATTATGACCGCTGTAATCTCACGACCACAGGTGACAACCCGGGTTGTCTCCACCGAGAACGGTCAGTCGTCACTGCAAAATATAGATTCGGGAAGGAATCGAGTCGACCGTCGTCTATATCATCGTTAATCATAATTACAAGCATGATGCATACCAACCTTCATCAGATATAACTTTTTATTTCCACTCTGTTTCTGTTGTGCTATTATTTCTATCTCTTTCATATTATAATATTGTCTGGTCTATTCTTTTCCGGTTATTCTCCTTTCATAATATTGTTTCCACCCTGTAAGTTGTCTTCCTATTATATTTATCTGCATAGCATAGCGGGCATATTGTGCTGGTGTCAATAAATGCTGCTCTACACTTAATCTGAACAGCATTACCAACATATGATAGCGGTCGCAAAGTTCTATTATTAAAGGTAATTTGTCATAATTGCTATTGGCTCTGTATATTAATGATATCATTTCGAGATTGATATTAACCATCTTCTCACCAACCGTATATCTGTAAAAACGAGGAAATGATTTAACTCTTTCTATAACCATTCCAAGCATGCTGAAGGTTGCCTTATATATTGGGAGCTCCTCAGATAATGCCATTGGTTTTATGTGTCAACCGCCTAAAAGCGGTATTTAAATGATTCTTCATTTTCTAAAAATTCTAAAGTGATAAAGTTTTAAAGTGATAAATAGATTAATATGCCAAGACCGACCTAACATAGGCGTTGCCGTTAGTCTTATAGTAGTAGTACACGTAGACGTCACTACTGCGGAAGTCTACGACCACAGCGTAACTACCACCGTTCTCTGACGCAGACCAAAAATAATATGCACCTGAGCTAGGAATAATTTTATCTCCACCGGCTGTTGACAGTTTTGTATTCAAAGCATCAAAATAGGTACTTGTTGGCAGACTCTGTATTATATAAGCAGGAATGGCTGTTGTACTTGTGCGCATACCCTTTATTGTTGTATATTGATCACTGGTCCATGTACCTAAATTCTCCATTATATCCCACCATTCACCTACACTTGGAAGATACCAACCGGTATTAGTAGATGGTGAAACATTTGTTCTGCTTGTTCCGTCATTATAGGTTCTACAATAATACCATGCATAGTTACTACTTGTGTTTACATACGATGGATTCGCATTCAAAGCATCATAGCCACTACTAACATCATCAAAGCATGTCTTAAAGGTCGTAGCGTAAAGATGACCGGTACTTGTATGATCGGTATATGGGGAATTATTAGTACTTGACCAATAGCAACCATTGCCACTATTAGCATTTTTAAGAGCAAGGACCCTACCATGACGGCAACCTGCATCATATTGCGCCTGGGTAATCTCGCTGGAATAGATTATACCAACTGTTTGATTTGCCTTAAATGTCGTTCCATTTGTACCATCACTGTAAAGGTAATTCCCCACTATGGCATCACCTGTATAGAAATTACTTCTACCACTAGAAGGTAAGGCTGTATATGTGACCCTTGCATCATTTGCTCCACTACCGAATATAGAGATATTGCAGTTATAATCATAACCACGATATATATTAAAATCAGTGCAGTCTACAACTGGAGTTGTAGCACTTGTTACACCACCCAGATAGATACGATAGGTTGATTTCCAACCGGCTCCCCAACCTGCATACCTTTTTGCATTTATCAATATATAAGAAGCACCGGATGGGGCATTTGCACTTGTTCGCTGTTCTGAAGCTGTTATTGAACTATTCTTACCTGCAATATTCTCAAGAACATAATAAGGCCCTGCAGTAACTACGCCACCGGCAGAGGCCGATGTCGTTACAGAACTATAATTTATACCGCTATAACCTGTAGTCGGGTTATTTGAACTACCAGGAGCAATAAAACATTCATTGGGAACATTGCAAAGCTGATAATCAGTTATCGCTATATCACTTGATGGGGTTATCGTAAATGCGTACCTACTATAGATACGCTTGACCAATACAGACTGCGTTGCTGTCGAGGCATTTATTGTCACGTTGGGTGTTTCACCATACATGATACTTAATGCTGACGCAGGGTCTGATACAGGTGCCGTAACCTTTGCTCTCAACTCGGTAAGCGTACTTATACCATCAAGATATGAGCTACTGCCTGTATTTGCTACTGCACAGATTGCACAGTTACTGCCGAATCGTGTGGGCAGGGTAACAGAAGTAGGACTGGTCGAGGTATAGGCACTGCCTATCAGATGACCCTGACCATCAAATATAAGTATATCTATGTTATCAATGGCATCACTTATAGCCCGTGTTACTATTGTAGGGCTTTGCCTGCTTATATTAACGGTCAGCGATACTGTTCTGGGAGACATCTCTGACATATCTACAGAACTGCATGATGATAATACTGATATTAATGCCGTTAGCATTAACAAAACCAGAACTAGTTTTTGTCTTTGTTGTACTCTTAATATATTAAGTGATTCCTTCATCTTTATATTCTTTTCGTCTTACGGAATTACGCTATGGTATTACGATACTCTGGGCATATTCGTTCCATGGGATGACGCTCATTGAGATTTCTTTACGGCCACAGTCCAGTATTATTACTTTATTGTCACCTGAGTTCAGGGATACATAGTCGCCATTCTCATCACGGTCAGTGCTCCATACCAAGGTTTCTGTTGTTGGGCTCGAGACTCGGGTATCTGACTTGCCTGCATTGGAGGTTTTATAGACTTCCACTGTAATATGCTCGCCTGTCTTGTTGGGAAATGAGCAGACGGCATCTGTTACAAGCTGATTGTTACCATCAAATGATGACCGGGGACTGTAATCTATTGAATCGCCCGTAATCTGACCGGTAAAGGTCATCATACTGCGAAAGCCTGAGATGACGACACTATAAGAGCCATCTCCAAAGGTTTCCTTGAGCTGGCGTACAACCACTCTTAATGTTACAGGCTTGTTAAGCATCACGATACTGGCCTGCGTTGTATTATTTCCCTGTTGGCCTGAAGTATAGTTGTATACTCCATAATAGAGGGATGAGGGCAGGATGTATTTGCCTGTGACTGAGTCCAATTTTACACCGGCCGACATCAGGCCTATATCATCGCCCTCTGACGGGGTATGCATCACGACACTGTCCCTCGCTGAAGTGCCGATCGTTACAAGTGATACCGAGCCCAGACGGCTGTCGTAGCTCAGCAGATAGTTGCCATCAGGTTCGGCTGTTACGATACGGTCAAATTTACCATTTATGAATAGATATGCCTTTAGGTTACCACTTAATGCTGCGGGAAGCGGCCTGCCTGTACTGTCTGTGGCTGATACACTTACTGAGCATTGTACACAGTTCGAGAAATTCTCGTCTATGCAGGATGTCATTGTAAGTACCAGAACAAGACAGAACAGCTGTAACTCTTTGCAATATCTTAACTTCATAATCATAATAACTTGACTGTCTATAACTATTTTATTACTACTGTCTGGGTATTCACAGCCCAGTCTGTTACGGTTAATGTTACAGTTGCTGTAGCAGGGGTGATATTCTGGGATGGATCGAGAACACCACGGCCCTTTAGGGAAACGCTCAGAGAATAGATGTTATTGGCTTTTATAACGTCATTGTCGGTCGTTATTGATTTGTCTGACATGGCATCATCATTTATTATTATTGGATAATAAAGTTCTGTACCTGCATCACTGACACTTGTCTTGAACAGTCCCTTGATAACCAATTTTGTTGGACTTGTTGATGAATGAGGGAATACATAGAAGTAATAAGGAGTTGTGGAGGTGATATATACAACCGGATCAGCATCTGTACCAGTCCCAGTACCTGTATTGGTCAATGCCCCGCTACTTAAATAAGCATAATCATTAAGGGAGGAATTTATTGCACCTGATGCATTAGTCTGCTCACACTTACCTGTTGTGCCGGCAGACTCTGCCAGGGCAATATTCTGACTAGTTATTCCACCATAGGTGCAAACGTCATTGACATTATACATGAAGATTTCATGTACTGTAAAGGAAGCATTAGGATATGTAGTTGTACTTGCAAATGCAGACTTCAGAGAGTTTAGGTCTATACGGGCTACAAGACGGCCAAGGGGTACTGTTACACTTGAGGTATTTGAAGTGGCAAAAGAGGTAAAGCAGTTGTCTACCTCACCGGACATTGGAAGACCGGTCATTGTCTGAGAGTTTGTTGTGTTACGGGCGGCGTTTGACTGGCCGTCTGCACTTGTCGTATAGCTTAGATCGGCTGTCTGGGCTTTGAAATCATCCATCGAATTGCAGGCCGTAAACAAGGCCTTATCGGCTGCAGTGTTAATCGTATTGGCGGCAACTAGTATATTACGAGCCTGAGTGGTGGTCGATATTGAGGTCTTTGACTCGGTTTCTATTGTTACCTTACCTTTGTTGCCGTCAAACAGGCCAACATAAAATGCAGCAACCTTACCCTCACCGGTTCCATAAGTAGCGGAACTTGTCGGCATTGCGGAGGTTGAAGAGGCACGGGTTTGTAGACCCAAGCTCAAGTTAACGATAGCGGGGTTGCCACTAGATGTTTTCTCTTCTGTTTCAGAAGAAGTGCAGGATGTAATCGTCAAGACTGACATCAGTACTGCAATAATTAAATAATTCTTATTCATTGTCTCTTGTTTTTATAATTAATTCTTTATATATTTCTACATTTATATGATTTAATATCGATAAATTAGAAAGCGAGAACGGATCGTACATAAAGATTATTATCCGTAGTATTTCCACTTAAATACATATGCCCATCCATATAGAAAGCCAAATGACAAGCAAGTCCTGTCGTATACTCAGAAGAGGTCCAATACCTAGTATTTGTTAAAAATGGATCATATTTTCCATCTCCAATTATTTTCATTACTTGATTTATATTATTTGCACAAGTAGCAGCCTGATTAGCCCAATATATATAAGAATCTTGATCAATATAACCAGTAGATGACATTCCGCCCAAATTTACACAAATAAGAAAACATTGACCGACACTCGGTAGATACCATCCACTTGTTCCGCTTGGATTGGGAACAATCAATTTATATGTCGTTGCAGCATATGCACCAGGAAAAGTACTATTGTTTATCTTACTCGTATATGTCAAACCGTTATAATCATTTAGAACGGTACCAATATGTGCAGTTAAGCTACCTGTAGGATTAGAAGAAGGATATGGTCCCCATTGACAACCAGTACTTGCATTCTTTAATGCCATTGCATAACCATGTACAAAACCTTTTGCCTTGTCTGCAGCACTCGTTGTTGTACTAAATACGATTGCAACAGGAGTCTTACCTGAAATAAGTGTACTGCTGTATGAACCATCTGAATAGAATATATCTCCTATCTTAGGACCGAAATATTCAGGGACGGTTGCACTGGTATAATTGGCAACACTCGTGGTTACGGTAACATTAGTGGGTATAAGTTCATCAGAAACATTAGCGACACCTGTACCATTAATAGTTACAGACAAACCATAAGTAGTATTCGAACTTATCTGAGAATCACCTGTGCCTGATGTTACGGTAGATACGATATTGCCGGTTACATTACTGTTTACGGTTATTGGATAATATGTGGTGTATGTACTGTCACTGTTTGTCTTGAATGTTCCCTTGATTACCAATTTGGCAGGGTTGGTACTACTGTGTGGAAACACATAAAAGTAGTAGGGACCACTGTAAGTACTTATTATGCCACTACCAAGATATACAGTATTTGAATTGGCAACTATACACTCACCACTTACGTCACCACTAGTTGTCTTTTTACTCCAATTAGTAAGCTGATTATTGGCATTATAAATGAAGATTTCCGTAGGAGTGAAACTGCAACCTGAATATGAACCAGTGAAATTTGTTGTAAGGCTCGTTATAGCAACACGCGCTACCAAACGGGTAAGAGATACTGTTGGACTAAGGACTGTACCGGAAGACCAGTTAAGTGACTGCACTGCTGACATCATCGGCAAAGATTTCATGCTTTGAGAATTTGCTATGGTAACACCCGTTTTGCTCTTACCGTCTACCGATGTGGTATAGCCCAAATCCTGTGGTACTGTATAGAAATCGTTAATCGTATATTTACCCGAGAAAGCACCCTGAGGTACATTGGCAAATACAAGCATCTGGGTAGCATCCTTACGGGTTGCTATTGTTTCGGTGGAGCCATTAATATAATCATATTCATGGATGGTAACCAAATTGCCTGATGAATTGAACAATGCTACACATATGTGATTCAAAAAGCCTTCATTCGTTCCGGCTGTCCCACCATTGTCGACAGGAATAGTGCCATTTGCTCTGGTACTAATACTATCTGATTTATTGGATGCCAAAGAAAGATGGATCAAGGAAGACTCCGAAAAGTCTGCACCGGAGAAAAACGTTTCTGATGAACAAGAGATAAAAAATAAGCATGAAACAACAAGCGGGACAACAGTTTTGAGTGCAAAAATACGGGCACGAAAATAGCTGCCTAAATAGGCTAAAAATGACGAGAAAAAGAAAATTGACCAATTTTTTGAAGATATAAAATATATCTTCTTCAAAAATTTTAAGAGTCTATATAAATTGTGTGTGTGTGTGTGTGTGTGTGTGTGTGTGTGTGTGTGTGTGTGTTAGCAAAATTATTCAACTTTGCAAACATATTAACATATTTAACACAATATTTTATCATAACCTTTAACTGCTTATTTTTGTAATTTCAAAGGTAATTTTAATTTATACTTGAAACAAGTTTTTATCTTGATAAATTAAGAAAATGCGTAATTTAGACCATTAATATAGAAATAAAGAACAAGTATCACTACTCAGATGTGAATATAAACTGCCAGAATTCATAATTATTTGATTTTGAAAGTATATCTTTAAAAAGAGAAAAATTCTTTTGTTCTTCGGCTGTAGTTCCCTCCAATCCTTTAGCTCTAGCATACATTGAATAAATTCGATATCCAATAACAGGATCAAAAGAAAATGACAATTTATCTTCATCAGTGTATATTAATTTCAACGGATAGGCACTTGTTCTAAAACCATAATTAACTAAAAATGGAACACATATATTAGGCAGACCAGTCCATTGATAACAGACTTGCAACTGCTGTTCATCATTAAAAACAAGAATGATAGAATTACTTGATTTTGAGAACCAATAAGGAACTGTCATCCATGGCTTCATTTCTGTATCACCTGCTTTCTGCAAAGAAATATCCATAGTTCCATTCTCGTGGAACAAGAATTGCATGGCAGTGGTCTCTCTTGATATATTCTTACATATGTCAGTTATTACTGTTTTGGCAACTTCTGCATTATTATAAGTATTACCTTTATCATCTACAAAACTACCAGCATCCTCTGAACTAAAATCTATACACCCCTTATCAAACCTAAAAACATATGGATGTTCCAATTTTAAACCATCTATAACTTTATAAGAGCATTCCAACCTTACATGATTATGAGTTCCATATACGATAGAAGAACGCTTCTTATAGACTCCTCTAACCTCAAAGTCATAACGAGGATCGGAATTCTTACCTGAGAATATAATAGAATCCTGTGTAGGGATTACATTCACCGGAATTATCAAATCACTATCTGATGGTATTATTCCTTCTATTCGCATTAATAGTTTTGTACTATCATCATTTGAAGGATAAAACTTCAAATTTTCTACATCATGTTGCTGCCCATTAAGAACGACACTCATATTGTTTAATTCAATCTCACTAGAATACATATCTTTAGGATTCTCTAAAGTAACATCGTCTACATTGTTGCATGATAACACAACAAAAGATAAAAGGACCATTAACAATGGTATAAAAGATACCTTTTTCATATATAATTATTTTTCTTTTAATTTTTCAATAATATTAGTTCAACATTTTAGAATATCTTTACGCCAAAAATTAGAGTTAATTCATGGTTTTATTTATATTTTAAATCTATACAAAAATACTCATTTAATGTCATATTAATTAAAAATTATGATACTAATAATATAATTTAACATTTATTACATCCAGTTATATTAGACTTTATGGGTGGTAACAATATTAAGGGAACAATATAGATTTGCCTTCAGTATCTACTAAACTATTGATTACTAACGCAATACACTGAAGGCAAATTTATCGAGTCTAAAATTATTCTTTTTTGTGTATTAAGTATTTCCTTTTGGATATTCATATAATTTAGGTACATATTATAATGAAAGAGCAATGCCTTTTTATGAGCATAAGTATTCTTTATGAACTTTCGACCTAGGTAGAACGATCGTTTGACCTAGGTCGCACGATCGTTCTACACAAATAGAAAGCCCTATAAGTATAGCACTTATAAATCAATATACATGCATTATGAAGACATTAAGTTAGTTATTCATAATGATTAGCTAAAAACATTGTCAACACATTGGTGATACAATATACAAAAGTAGAAATTATTATATACAAGACCTTTTCTTATCAAATAAAGAGTTTGCACCTATATACAATCTAGCTGAAAAGAACTACGATACAAGTATAAAAATTGCCTTCAGCATTATGAGCTGATAGCAAGTTCCTTAAGCTCTTACTGAAGGCAAAACTAATAAACATTTTACGGAAACACATAAAATTTTCTTGATGTATTGAAGTCTATCATCCATTGGTCAAGTACAATACGATCGTCAAGAGATTTTATCTTTAGGGTATGTGGACCTTTATTTAGCCATACGTTTGTTGATATAACAACCTGTCCTCGCAATACATTAAGTTTCCATTGTTCTGAACGATCTGCCTCCTTAATTGAATATATATAAGGAGCTGCACCGTCAATGCTTACACTGAAACGAATATCACCGTTATCATTAGGATGTGTAGGTATCAAGGCTGTACGTAATACAGCTTCGCCTTCTCTTTTGCAAACAAAATCATAAGACAGTTCACATCCTTTAGGCAAAGACACAGCATTCATACTATGCCCAAGCATCTGAACAGGCTTTGCACCCGGGTCAGCTACTGTGTAATCGAATGCATTTTCTGATATATAATCGGTAGATAACGAATCGGACTGAAAAGTATAATTATCATCATCACCATATTGTCTCATTTCACTCTCGTTTGGAATAATCGGAATAGAAGGGGGGCCGAATACCGGCAACTCACGGGGCTTGTCACTCATCAGGTATTTCCATTTTCCTCCCGACATTATGTTGTTGTAATAGGATGTCAGACTTTGTATCTCATTATATGCCTTGATACTTTTAACAGCCGACTTTATCATATCAATACGGCTATTCACGGATAGAGAATTCTGAGAATAGGTACGTGATTTCTGCGCTTCAAGAGTCTTCTCACTCATATCTGCAGCAGAATATACCGGATACTGGATTGCAGCAAAGTAAGCGTCAAGCAAATCAGGCCGTATCAAACTTTTGATGTCTGCTACAACAATCTTCAATTTCTGATAAGAGCACAGATAGCGGTTCAATTCATTGCCAAATTCATTTTGGTTGAAATCTGTGTCTGCCATTGGAGAAAGACCTTTGGGATATATTTTTTTATCCAGTTCAGTCTGTGACCATCCCATAAACTCAGGTCTGCGTATACCGCAAAGTCGATAGTACTCTTTCATGACAGGTAATAGTCTCTTTCCTGCCTCATCACCAAACTGGCGGCACAGCCAATTACACAGATGTGACTGAAGTGTTGATGCCGAAACAGAGTTTATATTCCACGCCATATCAAGGAATAGTTCCAAATCGTATGCGACAACCTTAGGATCATGAACATTGGCTATCCACAATTTACGGGCATTATGGTCATACGCCTGTCTCATCTCATTATAAATAAGTCCCGGTTGAGTACTTGTGAGCCATAGATAATCGTGCGGTCTGCCCCAATAACTAAGATGGTAGTATATGCCTGCCCCACCGCTTCGCTGCTGTTGCAGACTGTCGCTGAGCCTGGTAAGATAACCATAGTTATCATCACACCACATCAATGTTACATCATCAGGAACCTTAAGTCCGTTTTCCATTATCTGAAGGACCTCTTTGTATGGTACGAATACCTGAGGTACTTTCTTAACATCTTTATTTACATAACGGGCAATAAGCATACGTTGAGCATCTATTGCTGCCTGCAGACCGTCTGTTTTCTCTTTTAGTGTATTTACCCCTTCCATAGAACCATCGTGAATGCCACGCATACCTATTGTATAAAGATAATCGCCACGATTTGTCTCTTTAAGTCTTTCGGCCCAATAAGCCAAAACCGAATCACGATTGGATATAAGGTTATAATGACCACGAAGAGCTACATTCCATTCGCCCACATTATTACGAAGAAGAGGTTCACAATGAGAAGAGCCAACAACAATACCGCAACTGTCTGCTACCTCTTTGGCACCCTTAGTCATAAAAAAGGGTACAGTACCCGGATGCATCGCCGGCCATATGGTATTAGCACGAAGGCGTAACAGCAACTTAAAAATCTGCTTGTAGGTACCACTGCCAATAGTTCCTTGTTTATCATATGGTTCGAATGTGTTGCAGCTCCAAGGACGCATGCTCCAGTCTTCGTCATTGATAAATATTCCACGATAATCTACAGATGGAATCTGCAACGTCTCGAAGTCTGATGATATTGTAAGGCTGGTCTTATGTTCCGGCTTGACATCACCCCACCATACCCAAGGCGAAACACCTGCAATACGAGAAACTTCAAGCAGACCGTAAGCGGTGCCACGACCGTTGCTACCTGTGATGTATATCTTATTATCTATTACTTTAATATAAAAAGCATCATTCTTTCCAATCAGCTTATCAATGGGGATATTATGTTTTTTCATATCTGCCTTTTCCTTATCAGATGCCATATCTAACTGATATACTATAATAATGGCATCATTCTTTGGTGCAGCCTGCGGCAACTTTCCTGTAACGCTGCACATATCACCACAGAACATATCAACAGCCGTATTTACAACTAACGAATGTCGCGTTGCCAATGAATATCTGATATTATCAGCGCCATTGTACCATACCAAATCTGAAGCTTCGGCAGTAATAAAAAAGAAGAAGGAGAAAATGAATGAAAAGAATTTCATGATGTCTTTGGTATTTAGTATTCTGTTATCAGTTAGGTTACATGTAAAAAACAATCGGGGCATCCGTATAATATATACAGGACACCCCGATTAAAATATTTATAATTTACCAACCCGGATTCTGAGTCAGATTCTTATTCTTCTGAATATTAGACTGAGGTATTGGGAATAGATACATTTTGTCGTCCCACTGACGTTTGATTGTATCACAGCTGAATGTTATCACTCCGCTATTACTCTTTGTCAATTTGGTTTCAATAATATTGCGGAAGTATGTACCGCCTTCTTTCCAACGGCGAACATCCCAGAAACGATGTCCCTCAAATGCAAGTTCGACCATTCGCTCGTTCTTGTACTTTGCCCAGAAAGCATCATTACCCAATGTTGTTGGGAAGTTAGGCATCTTGGCACGGGCACGAACTTTGTTTACATAGTCAGTAGCTGACAATGGGAACTCTGCTGAAGTAGCCGTAGCTGAACCAAAATATTTATACAGGGCCTCGGCCATGTTCAGGTAGAACTCACCAAGACGGAATGTAATCCATGTATGGTTGTCTACTTTATATTTTGAGTTAGAAGCCAAATTGATAGCTCCATGACAGTATTTTTTGATATAGTATCCCGTTGGAGTTGCGCCCGATAAAGGTGCTCCGTTAGTACCACCATAATATGTCTGTAGGGCTGTCTTATATGACGTTGGCCAGATATCACCATTCTTTGCTACTGTAGCATCTAATCGTGGATCTCTTCCTACATATGGGTTACTTGAATTATAACCACTTCCCGGTTCATTTATACCAAGACCTGTACTCTGCATTTCATAAGCATTTACAAGGTTCTGTGTAGGACAGTTTCCACCTGCACCACCTTCTATACCTACAGGATAGTTATATCCTTCAAACACAGCAGAAGCTCCCGCTGTTCCTGTGCCATAAATACGGCGGCCAAAAAGAATTTCACATGTGACAGCCTCATTTTTCCAGTTGTCAGCTCCCCATAATGAAGAATAATCTGCGGCCAGTTTCTTACCACGTGCATCACAAGCATCAAGAAGTTCCTTCGTGTACTTAGCTGCTATGTAGTAACGGCTTTTGTCATTTGTTGTATTAAAAAGAGGGCTTGCCCAGTATAATGCGGCACGCGCACGAAGAGCCAAAACAGCCAATTTGTCTGCTCGGCCTGTTTCTGCAGCGCTTGAAGGTAAAGCCATATTGCCAAGGTTAGAATAATCCGCAATAATAGAGTCCTTAACTACGTTGCACTCGTCCATAATAAATTTATAAACAGAATCGGAAGACACACGTGGCATAACGTTTATGTCTTTTGAATTACCGCCAACAGGGCTCTCTGTTACCAAAGGTACGCCACCGTATTGGCGTACAAGATTGAAATAGAAATAAGATCTCCAGAAACGAGATTCCCATTTATAGTTATTATAACGGTACATCTGCTGAGCATAATCACTGTTTAGTGAGTCTAAGGCGAATTTCAATCCTTGGAATTCACTCAATACGATATTACAGTCTGCAATACCTGAATACATATTAGACCACGTTGTGCTGTGAGGATTAGCAGGACTCCATGAGCCATTATAAAAATCCTGAATAGGATTTCCGTCTGTTGCAAACTCACTCTCATCTGTAGCAGATCCTAAAATAGCACCTTTAGAATCCTGGCCAAAATCATAATCTGCATAATTGTATATATCAGTCATGAGGTTACCTACATAACCCATACTTGAACTGACATAATCCTTATCGTATACGTTGTATTCTTTGTAGTCCATTTTGTCATTGCAAGAAGCAAGAGCTAAAACTCCAAGACTAACGCCAATAATTGTATTTAGTTTCATTATATTCTTTGTTTTGAATTATTACATTCTTTCTTTATTAAATCTTTCGTCATTAGAAAGTAACAGAGAGTCCTACAACCAAACTACGTGTAAGAGGATTCGTTGCTCCATAAGATTCGGGATCTGAAACTGAGAGATGGTCGAGACAGAACAAATCTGTTCCACGTACATATATCTTGGCTCCGTTTACAACCTTTGTCTTCTGCAACAGGCTGTTGGCAAAGTTATAATAAACTTCTACATTACGCAGTTTCAAGAAAGAGCGATCTGCAAGCCATACTGTATTAGTCTGATAGTTGTTTGCATTGCTTTGTGGACTTAGACGTGGGAATTTAGCATCCTGATTGTCTGTTGTCCAACGGTTGTCATAATAATACTGTGATATTGTTGTATTATTGACGAGAGGCCAATACATACTCTTGGTATTCAATACTGCAGAGTAACGTCCTGTGCCCTGGAACACCATGTCTACTCCAAATCCTTTCCACTCTGCACCGAGATGGAATGAATAGTATATTTGTGGAGCGGCTGTAGAATATCCAATGGCTGTCTTATCATTTTCGTCTATCTTATTATCACCGTTTACATCTTCGTATTTGATATCACCCGGTTTAACTGTAGAGAATGTCTGTACAGGACTATTTGCTATATCAGCAGCATCCTTGAAGAAACCAATAGCCTTAAGACCATAAATCTGGTTCAATGAATGGCCTGTCTGGATAAGGTTATCATACAGACGTGGTTCCTCTAGTTGTTCTTTGATCTTATTGCGGTTATAATTTAAGTTTCCACCAATATTATAAGTAACTTCACCAATCTTCTTTGTATAGTCTAGTCCGAGTTCTCCACCCCAACAATCAACTTTTCCTGCATTCTCGTATGGTGCATCAACACCAATGACGTCTGTATATGCACCTGAAGCTTCTACCCAAATATCACTACGACGCTGGAAATAGCCATCTAATGTTACATTCAATCCTTTGAATAATGTGGCGTCAATACCTACATTATACTTATATGCTTTCTCATGACCGGGGTTTATTGATGCCAGACGGTCAAGATATGTACGACCAAAATCAGATCCCCAACCTGAATTGAATGGATATGTACCTCCTGAAACCTGATACTGCTGTACATAATATGTCCATGTATCATTAGGAAGCAAATCAAGATTTAAGATACCGAAAGAAGCACGCAATTTCAAGAAGTCTACCCATGAAACATTCTTCATAAAGTTCTCTTTTGAAATAACCCATGCACCAGATACTGTTGGTGAGAAGCTCCATTTTGTATTAGGGGCCAAACGGCTAGAACCTGAATATACTAAAGATAGATCTGCAAAATAACGGTCTTTATAACCATAGTGATTAAACCATGATAAATCCTGACGGTAAATTGTTGTATTATAACCTTGTTTATCCTGGAATTCATAATCCCATTTTACCTGACTATAAATAGAATGAGCTCCAAATCTATTCTGATAGTCGAAACCAAAATCGAAGTGGAAACGACGTGAGAATGTATTTGTTTTTGCGGTAGTACCCATAGAAGAATCTGTTCCGTAAGAGCTTATTGTTGCTGTAGGAGCTGTTGCACCATCTGCCCATGTAGGTACTGTTACATCATAAATATATGTTTTGCTATGGTCTTCGTATATATTTGATGTATTATCATAACTAGTACGAGCTTGGGCTGACAGACCTTTTAAAAATCCGGAAAGATCCTGACGAAGAGTTAGGTCTGTAAACACGCTACGTGTGTGATTTTTGTAATAAGCTGCGCCAACCGACTGAGCTACAGGGTTTGATGTACCTGCCCATGTATTACTTCCACCCCAGTTTCCATTCTGTGAAACAACAGGATATGCTGCTGATGGTGTAGAATAAATCATATCCCAGAGGTCTACATTTGAACCGGGACGGTTTGCTTCGAGAAGAACTCCAAGAACATTAGCTGTAACTTTAGTTGTTGGGGTAAGGTCTACGTCAATATTAGCACGCATATTACCCTTTACATATTTATTCTGTGTAGAATAGCCATCATTCTCATTAGGACTCTTAATAAATCCTTTGTCTGAGATAAGGTCTATCATCGCATAATAACGGAATTTCTCACCACCACCAGTGAACTGTGCGTTTATCTTGTTAGTGGCAGCATTATCTTTAAATGTCTCGTCAACCCAATTTACATTAGGATAAGAATATGGATACTGACCACTGCGGAATGCTGCAATTTCATTATCTGAATAACGGTAGTTGTTGCCATAACCATCATTGGCATAGGCTTCGTTAATAGCCTGCGCATAAGTAGGCGCGTCAACAAACTTTGGTTTATTGGCAGCAAAGTTGAATACATGGTCCAGGGTTACAGTCATAGACTGTGAGTTATACTTACCACGCTTTGTTGTAATGAGCACGGCACCATTAGCACCTTTATATCCGTATAGAGTTAGCGCTGCTGCATCCTTGAGGATTTGAACGCTCTCTACTTCTTCCGGAGTAATATTATCTATATCACGCTCTATCCCATCAACAAGAATTAAAGGTGTACTACCAGAAAGGCTCTGCAAACCACGTACATAGAATGTAGGATTGGCTGCGGCATAGTTTCCGGCATTCTGTAATGAAATAAGACCTAATCCCTGACCAATAATAGAATTACCTATATTACGGGCGCCACGCTTATCTACATCCTTGTTTGTTATAACAGATACAGCTGCAGTAGACTCGCTAAGTTTAAATGTTCTGTTCGCACCCACATCAATAGGCTGATCTTGAAAACGGCCTGTACTAAGTGAGTCTTTATTTTGTTGTGCAGCAGCAGGCAGACTAAGACCTGCCAAAACTGCAAACACTAATATATTATTTCGTTTCATATAGTTTATTGTTTAATTGAATTAATATCAATATTCAACATAAGATCACCATCCCGGATTTTGAATTAATCCATAACCTTTGTTAACTTCTGTTGATGGGAACGGCTGTAAGAACCATTTATTATCAAAGCTACTCCACCAAGCACGAGCACCATTAGTTATCGGGAATACTTCGTAATCAAAATGAGAAGGTTCATAATATGAAGGTGTGCCTTGCTTTGCTGAGGGTCTGTCACCATTATACCACTGTGACTCTGATCTCTCCCAAACACCGGTAGTTGTATTCTTAACCAAACGATAAATACGAAGGCCATGTAATGTCTTTGCAAACAAATCAGCACGTTTGTAACGAACCATATCAAAATAACGAGTATCTTCAAAACCAAGCTCGCATGCACGTTCACGCATTATTTCGTCTAACAAATTTGCTTTGTTTGTTGTTAAGTCCTTTGTAGGATTACATTGAACAAGTCCCTTAAGCCCAACACGACTACGTACATTGTCTACATATTTAATAGCATCAACATTGTCATCATCTGCCTGCAATAAAGCTTCTGCATATACCAAATAGATATCTGACAAACGAAGTACATCCCACTGAGGATAATGCGAAGAAGAATACATGATGTCACCAACAACGTATTTATTTATACGATAGCCTGTTGCATAGCAACCTGTTGCTGTTTTCTGGCCAGTTCCTCCTTGGGTACCACCTACCCAAATTTCATAGTTTGCACCTGAAGTATTACCATTTGCATCATTAACGACCTGTAAAGCTCCATTAACATCTGCAGTTTCGTAAAGACGTGGATCTCGTGTATAAACTCTATGCTGCAACATCTGCTGATTTTTAACAGTATCGCCCTTTACAAACATCTGATCAAGTTTCCCTGCACTCTTAGCCGCATTAAAATCAAATGGTGTACCATCAGCCCAAGGGAACATTTCGGCATATTCTTCTGTAAGACAATAAGCAAGACGATCGTTACCTCTCAAATAAAGCCACTGATATTGTGAGTCTTTCTGTGAGTTGGTTACACGAACAGAATGAAGTATCTCTGGGCTACCCTGATCCCAATATGCAGAACGGTATGCATAACGGTATGCCTCTTGTGTATTTGCTGTAGGCTGTACAAGTTTGTAAGTACCATTTGCAGCTAATGCATCAAAGAAATCCTTACAAGCATTTTTACATGCTGTCCAACGGCTTCTATCATAACCGCCATACCATACCAGACTATCTTTTTCTGCATCAGTTGTATTTCCATAATATCCTTTATCTGAATTGAATAATGGAGATGCAGCAAACTGAAGTATTTTACATTTAAGAGCCATTGCTCCAGCCTTTGTCCAATGGCCTGTTTCAGAAGCAGCATCATCAGCACCATATGCCCAAGGTAAAGAACTTGTCTTAGCAGCATCATCAAGCAAATTGACCATGAAATTTACGGTCTTTTCTACTGAAGCACGTGGCATTTGTACACCATATGAAGACTCAGAAGTAGTAAAAGTTCCGGTAATCAATGGTAAACCACCATAATGACGGAACATATTGAAATAAGCAGAAGCAATAAGACATTTTGATTCTGCAACCAAACGATCTTTTTCATCCTGCTCCATATTAGGAACTCTATTGATATTTTCTATCAATTCGTAAGCTCTACGCACAAGAACCCATGTATTCTCTGTAAGGAATCCATAAACGCCACCAGTACTAGATGCAGCTGCTGCATTAAATGATCCTTGATAATATTGATTCCATATTGTAGATTTTGAAAATGGCAGCTCAAAGCAATCAGACAGAGACTCTACCTGACCATTAAAGTAATTGGCAGATTGTGGTGCATCATTAGATGAACGCCATGGCAATCCATAATACTGCAAAGTATAAATACCTGCCAAAAACTGCCTCGTGTATTCTGGATTATTGAAAATAGTATCCTGAGTAGCATTACCGCCAGGAGCTTTTTCCAAAAAAGAATTTCCAAAAGCTATATTATCGGTACACGAACTAAAGCCTATAGATGCAGCAAACGCTACAACAGCCCCGATAAAAAATTTATTATTTAGTTTCATATAATATTTTATTTTTCTTTCAATGTTAATCATATTAGAAACCGATCTTTAAACTAAGAGTATAAGTTCTCTGCAATGGATATGAAGGTGAACTACTTGCTCTGGTCTCAGGATCGCCCCAAAGATAAGGGGTGAAAGTCAGGAGGTTGTATCCACTTAACGCCAGCTGTAACTGATTCATACCAATACGCTTCATAAATGGGAAATTGAAATCGTAAGCTATTTGCAACGTTTTAAGACGAAGATATTTACTATCCTTTTCATATAATGTAGATGCTACATAATTTTGAGATGCATTAGCCCATGTCGCACGTGGATATTCTGCATTTTGAGAAGGATTATCGGCTGTCCATGTATGTTCAACTTGATATTTAAGCAATCCACCTTGATCATTATTAGAAGAGCAGAGGAATGGCTCCATAAAGACACCAGAAAGCATACGGCTAACATCCCAAGCAGCAGTCCACTGTGTATTTAAGGACAAGTTTTTCCATGAGAAACCAAAAGTTAATCCACCTATATATTGAGGATCATCTGTATGACCATAATCACGACTCATATCATCTGCATTAATAACACCATCATGATTTAAATCTACATATACAGCATCACCTGGTTGGAGATTGTCTGCGACAATCTGGGTAGGAAGATTTTCACCATACTTTGCTTTATATCTAGCTGCGGTACCAATATTATTGGCAGAAGGATTTTCATAATACTCAAAGAACAAATATTGACTACGAGCACCAATACGATGACCTTTAGCATACTGATAGTCGTTGCTATATGGCTTTTCTTTCTCTTCTACTACCTTATTCTGGTTGTATGAAAGGTTAATTCCTGCCCAATAGCGGAAGTCTTTACCTATTTGATCCTGCCATTTAAGAGACAATTCCCAGCCCCAACTATTTACGACACCAAGGTTAGCAAGAGGAACTGTAAATCCGATAATGCTAGGGGCCGTGTAATCATTAAGCAAAATATTAGTACGGTGCTCACGATAATAGTCGAATGTACCACGCAAACGATCGTCCAAGAAATTAACATCTACGCCATAATCCTGTTTAAAGGCTTTTTCCCATGTTACATTTGGATTGTTTTTGGGACCTTCGTAAGCACCTTTGGTAACAGTACCATTATTTACACCGAAGTTATATGCATATCCACCACGTGAAAGATAGCTTGTGCTATTAACATAATATGGGTCTGGCATATACATAAAACGTACACTGTTGTCACTTCCATATTGGTCGTTACCAACAAGACCCCAACTAGCACGTAACTTCAAGAAACTTATGAACTTTTTTAATGGTTTCCAAAATGGTTCCTCACTGGCTACCCAACCAATAGAACCTGCAGGGAATGTACCAAAACGTTTGCCCTGTGCAAAGTTCTCTGAACCATTATGACCAACATTGAACTCGGCCATATAACGGTTGTTCCAGTCGTAAGTAACACGACCAACTAAACCGACATATCCGTGAGGGATATCTGAATAAGCAGCAGGATAATATGTCTTGCTCTGGTTGTACAAAACTAAAGCAGACAAGTTGTGCAAACCAAATGAATGACTATAATTCAAAGATGTTTCGAAATACCAGTCACGGTCTTTATCTGTAGTTTCATCACCATATGATATTTGAGAGCCATCTGTACCGGTTCTCTTATATCCAATAGTACCATCTTTCAACAATACAGGAGTATAAAGGGCTCTATCCATTGTTCCGTTTTTAGTTACATAATATGTACTGTTATAAGAACCTTTAATCTTAAAGAGCAAACCCTTTGTAAGGAAATCGAGTTTTTGAGATAACTGAAGGTCTATCTGACTTTTGTTAGTATTATTCTGATTAAATCCTGCTCGACTTCCACTATAGGCATAATATGTCATACCAGATCCACCAACAAAAGGCAACTGGTCTGTACCCATATCGGCATAATTTGTTGCAGAAGTAACTAATTTACCATCAACCAAGCCTGGACTAGAAAAAGGAGTAGCCTCATACATTGCTTTGATAAGGCCTGAAGATCCACCACTAGTCATTGGGTTATTTGCAGTACTTACATTACCGGCAACATTAAATGAGATTGTTGTTGTCTTTGTAATGTCAAGGTCAAGATTACTACGATAATTGAACCTATTGTACTCGTATCCATAATTCATTGGCAATCCAAATTCTTTGAACAGACCGCCCTGTGTGAAGAAACCTACATTAATAAAGTAACGTGCAGTCTTTGTTCCACCAGAAATACTGATATTATGCTGTGTCTGAAGAGTTGATTTTTTCATTATGTAATCATCCCACTTCGTATCCGGATAACGGATTGGATCTGAGTGATCTTTGAATTTTTGAATAACAACATCTGAAAATAATCTCGGTTTTCCATCATTGTCCTTCATCTGGTTGTAGAATGTAGCATACTCATATGAGTTGGCCTGTTCTACCATTTTAGTAGGAGTCAATATACTGAAAGATGTTGTGGCTGATATTTTAGCCTTTCCTTCCTGACCACGTTTGGTCGTGATAAGAATAACGCCATTAGCACCACGTACACCAAATACGGCTGTAGCGGATGCATCTTTCAATACTGTTATACTCTCAATTTCATTGGGGTCTACATCGTTCATTGAACGCTCCACACCATCAACCTGTACAAGTGGACTTGAATTGTTGAATGTAGCCTGTCCACGAACAAAGATGCTAGCAGCATCATTTCCTGGCTCACCTGAATACTGTACTGAAGTAACACCACTTAATTGTCCGGCAAGGACATTGTTTACAGAACTTACCGGTGTACGTACAAGGTCTTCGCCTTTTACACTTGAAAGAGCACCTGTAACGGTAACTTTCTTCTGCACTCCGTAGGCAACGACCTCTACATTCTGCAACATAGTAGTGTTCTCTACCAATGTAACTTTCATTCCACTATGTGCAGATACTGTCTGAGTATCGTAACCAACATATGAAATTTTAAGTTTTGCACCGGCTTTAGCCTTAATATTAAAGGCTCCATCAAGATCTGTAATAGTACCCTGTGTGGCACTACCACCCACAACCGTTATGGTTGCACCGATAACCGGTTCTCCTTGAGCATCAACAACTGTTCCTGTAATGAGGCTTTGCTGTTGCAATTCATTTGTGGCAGCCATTACAGTCTGAACACTAAAGAAAGACAGAAATGCCATAACCGTAAAGAATACGGCGACAGACAGGATTGTTCTCTTTGAAAATTGTTTATTCATAATTATAATTAATAGATTTATTTATTACTCTAAAACTTATCAACTTTTTTACCGTTAATTCTAACGTTCTTTAATTTCATATTTTGTATTGTTCCCTCTTCCAGAAGATCTGCATCATTCTTAACATTACAGTTCTCAAAATAGAAGTCTTTCAATACATACTTCTCTGATTTGCCTACATCAAGAAAATTATCGCTTTTCACATTAATATTTCTAAACATTATGTTATTGCACATAGACATTGGCATATCGTCACGCTTCTCAATATTATAAAATTGTGTCCATGGACGAACAACCAGGAAACTGGCACAGTCACCACCAACATTTTCTACCGAAAGATATTCATAATGCTGTGGCGTATCAGGACGCATCTTCAACCATATTACACGATTAGCATCGTGAACATAACAACGGCGGAATACTATATTACGGTCATTCAAAGATTCACTACCAAATGTAAGGCATCCATGAACAACGCCATATCTGCAATCCTCAACTATTATATTATAGTTAGGTCCATTAGTTGTATCCTTGTCTGCCCATGTTCCTTTTCCTCCTTTTAATACAACAGCATCATCATTTACACTCATGTAACATCCATGTACTAATACGTCATGACAATAATCAATATCTATTGCATCACTACTTGGAGCTTTTATTCCTGAGGTAGGCGCATAAATATAACAATTGATATACTTCACATGATTGCTGCGGTATATATGGTTTGTCCAAAAGCCACTATTAATAAGGTGAACATCTTGTACCTGTACATTTGTACAATTGGATATATAAACTAAACGTGGGCGCATTGCTTCCAGATTAGTACAATCTCTGTTTATTCTGCGACGAATCCAGAATTCTTCCCAAAAGCGTGTGCCATTACCATTAATGGTACCATTGCCGGATATCGTAAAACCATTAAGTCCGTCTGCATTTACCAATGCAGAGAAATAATCCAGTGTCTGTCCTTCGAGACGAGTTTTAACGATATTATAATATTTAATTGCATCTATTCCCTTTAATGTTGCACCATCAGACAAGTAAAGGTTGGTTCCCTGTTTGAAAAAAATAGAACCGCTAAGGAAAGTGCCTTTAGGAAATACAATCACGCCTCCACCATTAGCATAAGCAGTATCTATAACTTTCTGTATTTGTTCGGTCTGTACGATACTGGAATCGTTTTTGACTCCATAATCAGTAATTACGTACTTTCTTCCAAGATTATCTACATTGACTTTAGTCGTATCATTAAACCACTGCGGTATTGCTGTTCCATCAGGGAAAACAGACTGTTTGTTTTTTGCACTTAAACCTATGGTCATCAATGATGCGGTTAATAGTATCAGTTTTAACTTCATTATTATTAGAGTTTGTTAATTACGCCTGCAAAATTAACATGCGTTTATATAAGAAATGTGGTAATTTTGTTCGTTTTATATAAAAATCGTACGTTTATTAGCTATTTTGCGCTTTTAACATTTTCTTTTTCGTTTACCTTAATTAATAGTCCTGTAAGGTCTTTTATATTAGTATTTTTAAAAATTAATCCTTTTTGAGCCTTTATATTACAATTTTTAAACATAATGCTACTTAAAGGCATTTCGTCGTATCCTATTATCGATCCTACTGTTTGGCATGTACCGCTAACATTTATTATCTGTATATTCTTTAATTCTGTTAATTTCTCTGCTGCTGGAGCCAACGGCGGAACCATCCTCCATCGCATATTTATATCAAATACTGTGCGTGGGTTCTTAAGAGTTATATCTTTAAAAAGGATGTTTTCAATAACACCACCTCTGCTCGGTTGTGACTTGATACGAATACCGCCGGCATTTTCGGCATCCATAATACAATCTTTCACAGTGACATTACGAATACCACCTGATACTTCACTACCTATGTCTACACCGCTATGTCCATATCCAAATCTACAATTACTAATCAATATATTTTCTGAAGATCTTCCTATCATGCGACCTTCCTCATCTTTACCTGATTTTATAGATATACAATCATCGTTATCTTCAATATCGCAATTTGTGACAAAAACTTTAGATGATGAATCGATGTCTATACCGTCAGAACTGGGGATAGTATGTTCTGCTCTGATAACAGTACCATCAACTTTGAAACTGTCGGTATATAAGATATGAACACACCATGATGCCTGATCTTTGAGTAAAAGTCCACTCAATTTTCCTCCATCACAACGTGTAAAGCACATAAGTCTTGGACGACCACTCGTTCCAAAAGGATGTGATTTCCACTCTACTCCCCTACCATCTATTATACCTTTACCGCCTACCTCTACATTTTTACAGTCATTAAAGTTTAAGAGTGCTGATTTCCACATTTGTTCCTTACCTTCAAAACGTGTAGACACCAAAGGAAAATCTTTTTCATCTACTGTAGATGTGAGTTTGGCGCCTTTATCCAAAAACAAATTTACGCCTTTATGAAAAAACAAGGCACCTGTAATATAATCGCCTTTGGATATTACCAGTGTTCCTCCACCATTATTATATATGCTATCTATTGCTGACTGTATATAATGTGTATTTATCGTTTTGCCATCACCAATAGCTCCGAAATCTTTAACGTCATAACGTTTAGACTGTTTGTTAACTCTAAGCATCACCGTCTCATAAGGTTTCATTTCCAGATCAACCCAGGTACGGTCGTCTGCAATACGAGAATCAATATGAGAGATTTTACCGGTCTCACCATTCCACGCTTCAGCTTTTCCTATAATATCCATTCCGATAGAAAATTTCTGATTACGGTGACCTTCATTGAATATGAAATAGAATTCTCCATCAGGTGTTATTCTACGGGTATATCTGATATCTATTGTCTGGTCTACGGGCATACGTTTTGGTTCACCTCCACGTCTTGGTGCATTATTTACCTCTTCGGGCTGGTTGTTTTTGACAACAATCTCTCCACGAGGCATAGCTGCATCCACATTAGCGGTATATTCATCAGAAGGTTCAACAAACTCAGAATCACTTTTAACAAAAGTCTTTGCATCTTCAAATGTTCTGTCTATTATATAATAAGGTGTACTACCCCAGAACAAGACCTTTCCACCTTCCTTTTCAAAATCTCTTATAACATGCCATGCCTTCTCTGACAAAGCATCGGCAGATGGTATTATCAAGGTATTATACTTTTGTCCACTCTTATTCTGCAAATAACCGTGACCTACATTTATAGCTTCAGTGAATGCATCATCATCAATATAATCGAAATCACGTTTATGCTGAAGTAATAAATGCGTTATCCTTTTTACTCTTTCGGCAGCATTATTATTACCCAGCCACAACGAATTAGTAGGATAATACATTGCTACACGCGCACCTGGAATTCCTTGTGTGAGGATATATGCAGTACGATTGGTATAATCGTTCAACTTATGCATACCTGGTTGAGAAATCCATCCTTGGTTCTCTGAACCTGCAATCCAAAACATAAATTCGAAGAAATTAATTCCACGTACCATCTGGTAATCTAATACATACTTGGCTTCTGTTATAGTAGGAATATTATAGTATGCTGCAAAACTTTCACTGAAAGAGCGTGGTTTGCCATAGACATGAGCTACTGAAGATGCGTATTTAGGAAAATCGTTCACAGTATCAGGCCATATCTGATTCCAAATAGCATCAATGCCCGGTATTTGAACCTTATTTAAATCACGGAACAGATTTCCTTCAGACTTAACACAAGCTGGCATATTGTGATCGTTATTAAGATGGGTGACATGTGCCATACCATTTTTACCACACCAATCTGCTACTTGCTTAAAATAATTGTCGGCAAATAACCTAGACCAGACATCCCAGTAGTCAGCTTTGAAACGTCTCTCCTTTTCTGTCTGTGTAGGTGCAACCAATGATGCCAAATACAATTTAGGATCATAGCCCTTTATTACTCTAAAAGAGTCTATGATGGCAGGTGTAAAAGGAATATATGAATAATCCGGTTCATCACCACGAAATCCTAATACAGTCTTGCCGAACTCACCGCCAATATATTTTTTATATTGTTCGTGAGTCCAGTCTATAAATTGTCTTACTGCTTTAGGATTCATATAATCCATTTGTGAATAACGTGTATCTTTTGCCCCTGTAGGATTGTTAACGCACCTTGTCTGACCGGTACGAAAATCTGGTTTTACAATCATTATCCTCCATGAATCCATTCCTGCCGAAAAAGATATCTTATGATCTGATATCTGAACTTCTTTATGCAGACCTGAAGTATTGCAAATAGCAACCGCACTAATGGCATTCTTATCAATCTGGGAATTAGTCAAAACCTCTCCTGAACTTACATTTATGACTCCACAACTGACCAAAGCCTGCATACGAAGATAAGGACGTTCTTCTGAAAACTTACCTCCTGCAAAACCACTTGGATATTTACCTTCATCTATTATCCAAACTTTCATTGCACGTTTTTTGGCCTCATTAACTATCAAACTGACCATTTTGAACCAACCTTCAGATAGATACTTACATGGCAAGTGATATCCGGCCTCCAAAATTACAGCCTTAAAACCACGCGCCTTAATAGAGTCCAAATCACTACATATCATCTTCTTGTCAATATTACCTTCCAATCCCCAAATTACATGACTTGCATATTCAGAAGGTGGGTTGTTAAAATTCTTATTTAACAAAGACAATGGTTTTTCATGAATGCCCAACCATGATTTCTCCTGACCCAAAATTGGCATAAAGCAGAAAATGGCAAAAGCAGACATCAATAATTTAATAGATATAGATTTCATAAAATGCTATTTAATATAAATAATGTGCAAAATTAGAATATTTTAGCATCACTATATTGAAATAAATGGTTTTATAACCATGATTTTTGGCATTCATATAAAGATACTACATAGTGTAATCGATTTTAACATAAGGAGTGGCAAAAAGACACAAAAATGACAGATTATTAATATTTTATGCAAAAAGTAAGAAAAAAGAAGAGAAAATAGAAAAAAACTATTAATTTTGCAAATCGTACAGCAATTGCGCTAAATTATGTATTTATCACAAAATAAAAACTAGTATGGGTAAAAAAAGATTGTTCCCGCTATTACTTATTATTTTCTTTACAGCATTGACATTTAGCAATGCTTATGCACAAGAGCCAAAAGAAGGAGAAAATATTGTAATCAGCGGTAAGGTAAATTACGCAAACGGAGAACCCCTCGTAGGTGCTACAATTAGACTTGTAGGCACTAAAATCGGAACATCTGTTGATGAAACCGGGCATTACGAATTGCATGTTAAAAAATCAAATCACTTGCAAGTGGTATGTTCTTTCATCGGATGTAAATCTGTTACAGAAAATGTAGGTAAAGAAGGTTCTGTACCTCTAATCATAATGAATGATGACGATACTCAGACCACAGCCGAAGTAGTAGTAACAGGATATCAGCAGATAGACAAGAGGAATCTGACAAGTTCTGTTACATCTGTTAACATGAAAGATCTTGAGAGACCTGGTATTTCCAGCCTTGATAAGATGTTACAGGGACGCATACCAGATCTTGTAGTTACCAGCAGTAGCGCTGAAGTTAATGCTGTACCTAAAATACGTATTCGCGGAACATCAACACTCATAGG
This sequence comes from Xylanibacter oryzae DSM 17970, assembly GCF_000585355.1. NCBI lineage: Bacteria > Pseudomonadati > Bacteroidota > Bacteroidia > Bacteroidales > Prevotellaceae > Xylanibacter > Xylanibacter oryzae. The sequence goes on from NZ_KK073873.1 coordinate 1,664,347, forward strand.
AAACCGTGAACCACTATGGGTTGTTGACGGTATTATCGTAAGTGATCCGGTAAACTTATCTGCAGACGTTATAAACGATCCTGATTATGTAAACAGAATTGGTAATGCAATATCAGGAATAAATCCTCAGGACATTGACCGTATTGATGTATTAAAAGATGCTGCAGCTACAGCCCTATATGGTACACGTGCTGCTAATGGTGTAATAGTAGTTACGACAAAGAAAGGACGTGCAGGAAGACCTATTATATCTTATAATTTCAATGGAACTTATCGTCGCAGACCAAGATACACAGATAGGAAGATTGATCTGATGAACTCACAGGAACGTACTGATATTTCTAAATATCTTGTTGGTAAACATTATACATATCCTAGTGACATGACTTATTTCGGATACGAAGATGCTGTTAATAAGCTGTATAATGGAACATATACGCAAGATCAGTTTAATGCTGCTGTCGCAAGATCTGAGACTCAAAACACAGACTGGTTTAAATTACTAACTAGCGATACTTTTTCGGCAGACCACTCTGCAAATATATCTGGTGGTTCTGACAAATTCAGATATTATGCGTCACTGGGATACACCGATGACAACGATGTAATAAATAATAACAATAATAAAAGATACACTGCTTCTACGAACCTTGATTTTACAATAAATGAGAAGTTTAAAGCGTCAATGCAATTGAATGTGTATCACACTAACAAGAGGTATAATCAAGACGATATTTCTCCAATTGATTATGCTTACCGAACTAGTAGAGTTGTACCTGCATATAACGACGACGGTTCTTATTTCTATTATAATAGAAGAGCTAACACAATTCAAGGAGTTATGAGTTATAATATACTCAACGAACTTGACAATAGCTACCAGAAGCAGACTGAGAACGGTATGAAAGCGACCATAAACCTACGATATACGCCTAAAGACTGGCTTTTCTTTAACGGCATTATGTCTTATAGCACTACGAATACAAATATCGAGGGATGGTATGGTGAAAAGAGCTGGTATGCAGGTAACTTAAGGAAAACGCCATATGGAGTAGAACCTAATACTGACAGCCAGATGCCTTTTGGTGGTGAATTATCTAATAATAATGTTGATCAGAATAACTGGACTGCACGTATACAGGGTAACATCAATAAATATTTTGGATCAGAATCTCAGCACAATATTAATCTTGCTGTTGGTTTTGAAGCAAATTCCACACATTATAATGGAAACAAATATACGCAACGTGGATACTATGCAGACCGTGGTAAAAAATTCGTAACAAGTATACCTGAGAAATACAGTACATACCTATTATGGCTTGGTACTAATGTGCCTAATATAACAGATACTAAGACTAACTTACTTTCTGTATATGGTACATTATCATATAGTTATAAGCAGTACTTCACTCTTAATGCAAATACGAGATATGACGGTTCTAATAAATTTGGAGATAGATCTAATGAGAAGATTCTTCCTGTTTGGTCGGCATCGGGACTTGCCAACATAAAAGAAATAGCAAAAATAAAGACTAAATGGATAGATGCTCTTAATTGGAAAATTTCTTATGGTGAACAAGGTAACATGCTTGAGGGGCAAAGTCCTGTACTGACGCTTACCAAAGGATCTTATGATACACACTATGGTGAAATGACTTCTACGACAGCTAATAATGCCAACCCTGACCTAAAATGGGAAAAGACCCACTCTTTCAGTACAGGAATAGAAACATCATTCTTCAACAGCCGACTAATGGTAGAGCTTGAATATTACTATAAAAAGACTACTGATGCATTTATGAATAAAACCATTTCAGATATAAATGGTTATACTTCTTATGTTGTAAACTCTGGTGAAATAGTAAATAAAGGTTATAACTTTTCTGTAACAGCAACTCCTATCCAAAATAAGAATTGGAATTGGCTTTTGTCAGCATCTTTATCTAAGGTAATAAATACTATGAAGACTGCTCCCGGAGAAGATTCATATACGTTGAATGATTATCTTAATGGAACTGCAATAATAAATGGACAATCAATAGGGACATTCTACTCTTATAGATTCATTGGACTAAATCCAGAAGATGGAGGTCCACTATTCGACGACTGGCAGGATAGATCAAACGAACTACTTGGACTAAGTAAGTACGAGACCTTTATGAAAGTTCTTGCTAAGTCAGGAAGAAGAGATCCAGATATTACCGGAAGTATAAGCAGTACTTTGAGCTATAAGAATTGGAGACTTGGCATATTAACGGATTATGCTTTAGGAAATAAGGTTAGATTATTTAAGGTTTTTGCACAAGGTGCTAATGTAGATGTTTCCGGACCAGGTAACATTTATCCTGAATACAATCTGAACAGAGCCTTACTAAATCGCTGGGTTAAACCTGGAGATGAAGCTTATACTAATATACCATCGATATTAAGCAAAACTGATTTAAACTTTTACAAGTATGATCAGCACTGGTCTGCAGGAAGTAATTACAAAGGCGTACAGATTGCGACTGATTCATATACGATGTACGATTATTCAGACATTAGAGTTGTCAACGCAGACTACATACGTCTGGCAAGTCTGAGTCTTACATATGAACTGCCAGAAAAGGTATTACCTAAATTAGGGTTGCAGAGATTGTCTATCACAGCATCCGGTAATAATTTATATACATTCTGCAATAGTAAACTAAAAGGACAGACACCAACTCAGGCTGGATTTGCAGAAGTTCAACTTTCCGACAATCCATATTACACAATAGGAGTGAATATACAATTCTAAAACTGACAGACATGAAATTAAAGATATATTTATATACTATAGCCGCAACTATGATGATGTCTAGTTGTTCTGGCTTTCTGAAAGAGTATTCTCAAGATACTGATTATGTGCGTTCTTGGGAGGATCTTGATGAATTACTTATTGGAGACGGATACTTACCTCAATTTCAAAGTGATTACCTTTCAAATGTCGGAGATAATCAATACTTCATTCATTTCCTAGGCGATGAACTTGATGAAAATACTACCACTTATAGTGGTGACTACATGCAATATGATGGAAAGGAAAGAGTCTTCGGTTATTTTACATGGCAGGCAAGATCCGGACAGAACGATTCGTATACAGGATTCAATAAAGAAAATGATAACTGGGAACAGATATATAAACATATAAATGTTGCAAACAATATCATTTTTTCTGCTAAAGATTTATCTGAAGCTACACAAAGTAATAAGCTAGGGAAAGAAAAAGTGGATGGGGAAGCTAGATTTTTAAGAGCATATTACTATTTTTTCTTAGTGAATCTTTATGGTAAGGCTTATACACCAAATACGGCATCCACTGATTTAGGGGTTCCAATAAAGACATCAGAAACTGTTGAAGACAAGTCATTTCAGAGGAACACTGTACAGGAATGTTATGATTTAATACTAAGTGACCTTCAGACGGCAGAAACTGAATTGACAGAATACGGAAGTCAAAAATCAATATATAGAGCAGACTCTACTGCAGTCAACTTTCTTTTAAGCAGAGTATATCTTTATATGCAAAATTGGAAGAAGGCATCTGAATATGCACAAAAAGTGATAGACAGTCATCCTGACCTTTTACAGCTAAACTCATTGCAGCAAAACAAAGGTATTGTATCAACATCGTCTGTTGAGAACATTTTTTCTATGGGAAGTAGTGCTTTGTGCGATATAACTCTTGACCAATACAAAAGTTTTACTATTACAGACAGCATATACAATCTTTACTCAGACAATGACTTGAGAAAGACTAAATTTTTCTGGACTTACGGCAAATTTCATGGATATAAGAAATTGGATATGGTAAATGCTAATCTGACACAAACAGAAGATATGCCTGACTATTACTATAACGCCTATGAAAGTCCATGGAGCAAGAGAATGTCCGACATGTCTGATAAATTCTTATTCAGATCATCTGAAGCATATCTCATCAAAGCTGAAGCTGAAGCCTACATGGGACACGAAGAAGAAGCACGTACACTAATAAATACACTACGTCAATACCGCTACAAACCGGGAACTGATTATAAAGTTACTGCCAGCGGTGAAGATCTTGTTAAACTGATCCGAGATGAGCGCGAACGTGAATTATGCCTTGAAGGACAGAGATGGTTTGATCTTCGCCGTTATGCTATATGCGAGAAATATCCGGAATCAAAGATAATAACACATCATTATTACTACTATGTAGATCGTCAATCTAGCGTAAGAACTTCTTGCCATACATTTACTCTTGAGCCCAATGACTGGGGATATGTTCTTCCAATACCTCATGAAACATTAAATGCCAATGTTGGAATGCCTAATAATATGAGAGGAGAAAGAACTTATAAAGTTGAAACTGTGGAATAAAAATATGAAAGAAATGAAAACAATAAAAATATTTGAAACTTTAATATACTGCAGCGTATTGTCTTTGTCCCTAGCTTCTTGTGCTGATAGCGAAGGCTATATAACACCAGAAGCTCCGGAAAAGAACTATTTTGCTGTAGATAACAAAGCTACTGATGAAGAATCTATACTTAAAAGGCAGTTCTATAAGGATAACGGATGTTACTTACTTTATAATGATACATTGAGAAATGATTCAATAGGTAAAAAAGCTAACGGCGAAGTTATATATAAAACAGAAACCATTGACGTACCTTATGTAATGTCATCACAAATTACGGTTGCTTATAAATACAATTATATTAAAGACCTTGATAAGAAAAAGGCTGCTATTGATTTTATAGATAAATATGTATTGCCACATTTAAGTGCAAAACTTAAACCATATTCATGGTTACTTGTGAATGGTATAACAAAATATACTGCTCAAGATAATGCCTATACTTATGATTCAGAAGAGACAACTGTTGTTGGTAACAGAGCTACGGCTGTTGCATTAGAAACTGCTTTTGATATGGACGAAGATGAGTCTAAGCAGTTTGCGAAGGATCTATTAGCATCTATATTGGCTGCTAAAATATCTATTCAGGACGCTAGCCTTATAACACCTTTCACAAAGTTTTCTGCTAGTCTTTATGAAACACAAGCATCATCCACACCTGATAATGATGACTCAAACCTTGAATTAATGCAAGAGAATGGATTCATATGTAATCACTTATTTTGGGGATATACATCATATGGAACATTCCCTAGTAAGGATGAAGATGCACAAGCTTTTGCAAAACTTGTAGTTGAAAAGGACGAACAAGAGGTGAGAGATATGTACAACAATGATACAATAATCCAAAAGTATCTGGCCATGAGACAAATCATACTTAATCTTGGTTATATTTTCTAATAAATAAACAGATAGATATATGAAAATAAATAAATTAACGTTATTACTACTGACCTCCTTATTATTTATAACAAGCTGTAGTAGTGATGATAACAACAATATTCCTAATGTGCAACCTGCTTCTAAAGGAGTATTTACAGACGTAAGAGACGGAAGAGAATATCACTATGTGCGAATCGGAGACTTAGAATGGACGACTGATAACGCAAAATACAATACCGGTGATGACAATACACGAAGTATTTATAGCACTCAAGAAATCATTGGCGACGAAAATTCCATAAATGATTCTTTGACAGTTAGTAAGTATGGTTATCTATATTCTTATGAAGGAGCAAAGCAAGCAGCACCTGATGGCTGGAGACTGCCATCAGACGAAGACTGGAAAAAATTGGAGATTGCACTTGGAATGAGTAAAAGCGATGCTGACGCAGATGGATGGAGAGGCAGTTATCAGGCTACACTCATGCATCAGGAAGATGGCACACAGCTAAACATGGAATACGGTGGGTTTTTAGACGGTAACAGCACCGCATACAATTTAAAATTCTATTTTATTGAAGCCTTCGGATATTATTGGACAAGTACTTATGATGAGAAAACAGGAACAGCTTTTTTAAGAAAAATAGAATATAATTCAGGAAAAGTATATCGCCACACATCAACTACAAATAATATGATGAGTGTAAGATTTGTAAGAGACGCAAAATAACAACAAATATATGATAAAATACTTAACAGTAAGTCTTCTTTTATCTGTATCCATATCTTGTATGGCACAGAAAGGTTTCACAATAAAGAGTGAAATCCCTGGAATAAAAAATGGTGTTGTGGTTGGTTTGATTACTGCTGAAGGCACTATTAATGAAGAAATCGCTGTGGACACAGTAAAAAATGGGAAATTTATCTTGAAAGGTAAATTAGATCACCCCAGATTGTGTACACTGACTACTAATAATCTGTATTTACTAGGTAACGACTCTGACGCAAGCAAAATACACTGGACATATACTACTGTTTTTGTAAGTAACACTAATATGACATTTACGGCAACAACTTACGACAGCATATCTAATGATGCCCCAATTGGGAAGTGCTTTAAAGTAACGGGAGGACAGCCTCAAGCAGATTTCAATGACTATAACTTATCTAAAATGAATCCTATTGAATGGGCTAAAGCTCACCCCCACTCTGCTCTCTCAGTTAAATTCGCGAACGACTTTATTAAAGGAGGTTCCGGACTTACAAAAAATCATGTACAAGAAATAGAGAATATAATAAGTACTGTCCCTGATGATCCAATCCGCCTAGAACAATTCCGTCATAATTGTGAATTTGCAAAACAGACTGCAGTTGGAGAGAAGGTTCTTGATCTACCATTATTTGACACAAACAAGAAAGCAAATAGACTTGTAAACATTATACCTAAAGGTAAATATGTACTAGTGGACTTTTGGGCATCATGGTGTGGGATATGTCGTAGTGCTATACCTGACATAAAAGCTATTGCTAAGAAATATCCAAACATTGCCATAGTAAGTGTTAGTGATGACCGCAAAGATGATCAATGGAAAAATGCTATGGTAAAAGAAAACATGCCATGGAAACAATATTGCCTTACAGCAGATGGCGGAAAACAGCTATTGGAAAAATATCTCATAACAGGAGTACCTTTTTATCTTATTGTCGACCCTCAAGGACGAATTGCCAAAGTACCACAATATGCAAGTGACATAGACGATTATTTTGCTACAATTAAATAACAAATATTAAATTAAAAATGAAAAGATTAATTTTATCTGCTACAGCAGCACTAATGCTGTCTTGTGCTTTTGCTCAAAGCGCAGGCTACAAAATTTCAGGCAAAGCCAACTTTGCCAAAGATGGTGATAAAGTATACATTGCAAATATGCAATATATCAACCTTATCCCAACAGACTCTACTGTTGTAAAAGACAAAAAGTTTTCCTTCACAGGAAAACAAGATGCAGCTGCTCTAAAGTTTCTGGTCTTAATGCAAGACGGAAAACCCTTGTCAATAAATGACATTATTCTTGAAAACATTGATATGCAGGTAGAACTATTCAATGACTCAACAAAGAAACCAGCAGATGTTACCGGTAGTAAAAGTACAGAACTATGGAGAGAGTTTTGCAAACTAGATAAGGAATTTTCAACACCACAAGAGGAATCTTGGAAAATTGTGAACGATAGTACTGCAAGTGAGGCCGCAAAGAAAATAGAAAGAGCAAAACTTGACTCTATAGATAATGTACAAGAGGCTTTCAGAACAAAGTTTATTTGTGAACATACTCCTTCTTCTTTTAGCGATATGCTATTTGGATATTTTTACGAAGCACTCGGAGCTGAAAATCAAAAGACAATCATAGAGACTATGAAATCTAAAAATTGTGATTTCCCATATTACAAAAATATTGTAGCACAACGTGAAGCAGAAGCAAAAACAGCAGCAGGTCAACCATATACAGATATTGCATTACCCGGGGTTGACGGAAAAATAGTAAAAGTATCAGATTTCGTAAAGAAAAACAAGCTTACACTTATAGACTTCTGGGCTTCTTGGTGTGGCCCTTGCCGTGCAGAAATGCCGAACGTAATAAAGGCGTACAAAGAATATCACCCAAAAGGATTTGAGGTTGTTGGCGTATCGCTAGACAATAGCAAGGAGGCATGGGTAAAAGCTATAAAGGCTCTTGGTATTCCATGGAAGCAAATGTCAGATCTCAAAGGATGGAATAGCAAAGGTGCAGCTGCATACAATGTACGTTCAATACCTGCCACAGTTCTAATTAACCAAAAGGGTGAAATAATAGCAAAAGATCTTCGTGGTGAGGAATTATCAGCAAAACTGGCTGAACTCCTAAAGTAAGCTGGACATATACTTGTACTTACAAGTCTTTTATAACAAATAAGGGCGTATCACTTTGATACGCCCTTATTTGTTATATTACTACATAAATAATAGTATGTATATCAGTTATTAATACGTTTGCATATTTTTATTTAAAATTTATTATTGTAAAAAATACAAGATTTATAAGAACCTATTATTCAGTATAAAGAATCCAGCAATTATATATTGCGTTATACCTATACAAAAACAATATTTTAATAGATAAAAAGCCCATATTTATGCTTTTCATCTTGGCTCAAAGTTCTTTGATTGCATTCATGCAATCTATTAATAACTCTGATAAATGAAACAGCAATATTGTTTTTAATAGATATATTAAAATATTTTGTAATAAAAATGTTATGATATGTAACAAGTTGCCCGATTATACTTAAAATGTTACGCAATAATAAAAATGTGTTACGCTCCTATTTTTGATTCTTTTACATATACTGTATTTTTGAAAAATAAATGAATAAAACACAATAATAGTATTAATGGGCTCTGATACTATCTACTACTATGATTAACAAAAAGGGCCCGTATTAAAAAACCATGAAAAAAAACAATTTTAGTGTTCTTTTTATCCTTATGTGTTTGTTGTTTTCAGCATGTGCAAATGAGGATATTAAAAAATGGCCTGAAAAGGGTAATTTTTATGATCCGAGCAAGCCGGTATCCTTCGACTCGATGATCCCTGATTGGGGAAGGATCAATGACGCATTCATAATCAAAGGTAACTTTCCTACTGACACATCTCAGATTAAGGTCTTCTTTGGAGACAAAAAGGCTGTTTTAGTTAGTAGCGATGGTCGCGAAGCATTCGGACTTGTACCAAAACAAATGGCTGGATACAATAAAGTGTCTGTCATCGTTGATGGCAAATCTTACAACTCTGATAATGCAAAGTTTAAGTACTATCAAACACAGTCTGTGAAAACTACTGTAGGTAAATTTGACGAACGAAAATTTGTGACAGGGTTATTAGGAGAGGCCCGTCTTGAGTATTGCTCCAATATTGTAGCTGTAAAAGGTAAGAAAACAGACAATATTCTATTCCAAGCCGGTGGCTGGAATGATAAGACATATTTTGTATCATTGGAAGACAATGTCATGACACAACTTATTAATATAGGTTATTTAGGTGGTTTGACAGTAGATAATACCGGTGAGAAAGTTGCTATTATGTCTCGTAATGGTGGTGCAATATACACAGCCAAACGTGAAGATGGGTGGACAATTAATTCTTTAGGCGTAAATGTTCCTTTCTCCGGAGATTGTCAAGGTTCTTTGGCTTTCGGAAATGACAATAGTCATGTTTTTGTAATGGATGGTGACGGATTATGGTCTGTTGATTTAGAGAATAAAAACTATGAGGAGGTTTTAAAAGTTTCTGATTTTCCTAGTGTATATAATGGTATAAATACAGGACAATGGTTTCATTACCTATGTTATAGCAGGTACGACGATTGTTTCTATGTCTCTTACAATGATCAAAATGGTATTGTAAAAATGTGGAAAGACAAGACAGGCAAATGGCAGGCTGAACGTTATGCTGGTTTCCAACCTGGAAACAAGACTGCCTTGGGTGATAGACTTCTTGATGCTGTACTAAGAAGACCGATGGGTATGGCTGTAAATAGTGATGGTGAACTGTTTGTATGTTGTCATGATTCTCAATGTATTCTGAAGATCAAAGGTCGTCTTGTATCACTCGTAGCAGGACATCTTGATGCCAGTGGTAATGTTAATGGTAATCCAACAGATGCATATTTAAATGGTCCGGAATGTATTACTATTGATTCGGATGAGAACTTCTATATTGGTGAAGAAAATTCCGGTACCATCCGAAAAATAACAATAGAATGATACATGATTTAAGCACAGTAAAATTTATATTATAAAAAAATAGAATATGAAAAATAAACATATATTACTGCTTCTTTTGCTATTGATTGTCTCTATGGGCAAAGGATTTGCTCAAGAAACATTAAAAGCAGCAGGAATGATTATGGATGAAAAAGGAGAACCTCTAATTGGGGCAACTATCTCCGTAAAAAATAAGCCAACGCATGCTGCAATCACCGACATGGATGGTCATTTCAGTTTGATTGGTATTACGCCAAATAGTACTATTGTTATATCTTATATAGGATATGACAAACAAGAAATCCCAATTAGCAAGAACAATGAAAGGATGAGAATTGCCTTAAAACAAAGTTCTGGAATGATGGACGAAGTTGTGGTAACATCATCAGGAAAAATACAGAAAAAGATTAATGTTACAGGTGCGATAACGTCTGTAGACGTTAACGAGCTGAAAGTTCCCGGAACTTCGATTTCTAATATGCTTGGTGGTCGTGTTCCAGGTATTATATCTGTAAACCGCAGTGGAGAACCCGGTAGCGATTTCTCTGAATTCTGGGTTCGTGGTATTAGCACATTTGGAGCCGGACAAGGTGCGTTAGTATTAATTGATGGTATTGAAGGTGATATTAATACTCTTGATCCTGAAGATATTGAAAGTTTCTCTATTCTCAAGGATGCCTCATCAACAGCCGTTTATGGTGTACGTGGAGCCAATGGCGTTATTTTAGTAAGTACAAAAAAAGGTAAAGCCGGAAAGTTGAACTTGCAAGTTAAAGCCAATGCCGGTCTGTCATACTCTCCAAGAATGCCCGAATATGTAAATGCTGCAACTTATGCATCATTGGCTAATGAAGCATCTGTATCACGTGGAGGTATTCCTATATATTCTGATGTAGACCTTTCTCTCTTTGCTAATCATGAAGATCCTGATCTACATCCTGATGTAAATTGGCGTGATGTTATACTCAGAGACTATACTTGGAATCGTCAGTATTTTCTAAGTGCATCAGGTGGTGGTCAAGTAGCTCGTTATTATATTTCTGCCGGTTACATGAAGAAGGATGCTATTTTCAAACAGGACAAGAGTGCTCATATGTACAACACTAATGTTGATTATAACAAATTTAATTTCCGTGCTAATGTAGATGTGAACGTTACTCCTACTACAAAACTATCATTGAATGAGGAGAGTGTAATCGTAACACAAAATTTCCCTGGTTATGGTGACAACAGTCAGTTACTTTGGGAAGCTCAGTCTAATCTGACACCTGTTACAGTTCCTTTAATGTATACAACAGGAGAGGCTCCTGGTTATGGAACAGATAAATCTACTGTCAGTCCTTATGTTCTATTAAATATGACCGGTTATAAAACAAGATTTCAAAACAACAACAAAATAACAATGCAACTGGATCAGGACTTAAAAGTTATTACTCCAGGACTTTCATTTACAGGATTGGTAAATATTGACACTAACAGTTCTTTATTACAGTCTCGCGAGAAATCTCCAGCTATTTATTATGCCAACGGTCGTAAACGAGATGGAACTCTTGACCTTGAAAAGATGACAGAGTATAAAGATCCTACATATAGTAGCGAGACATATACTGACAGAAAATACTATTTTGAATTCCGAATAAATTATGATCGTGTCTTTAATAAAGTCCATCGTGTAGGCGGACTTATCAATGGATACTGGAGTGACTATATTTCATCAAGTTATAATCAGTTGCTTACTGCTATTCCAAAGAGATATAATAGTTATGCCAGCCGTTTTACATATGCATATAATGATACTTATATGGCAGAGGTAAATGTTGGTTATAGCGGTTCTGAGGCTTTTGAAAAAGGACAAAAATATGGTTGGTTTCCTGCTTTTTCTCTAGGATGGGCACCAACGCAGTATAATTGGTATCGCGACCATAAGTTTTTCGTAAATTATCTTAAATTCCGTGCATCTTATGGTATAGTAGGTAACGACCGTTTAACATCTGATAATTCTGTACGTTTCCCTTATCTTACATTGATCGGGCAGACGGGTTCTGGCATTTGGAACAATGGTAATGGTGTTACAGAAACTCAGGTCGGGTCGAACAACTTACGTTGGGAGAAAGCAATCAAATATAACTTTGGTATAGATGCACGATTCTTTAATGAGCGTTTTGACATGACAGTAGACTTCTATAAAGATGTTCGTTCCGGTATTTATCAACAACGTCAAAGTATTCCTGAAGAAATGGGATTGGTTACATTACCATGGGCAAACGTAGGAAAGATGAAGAGTTGGGGTATTGATGGACATATATCTTATACTCAGCCTTTAGGTAACAACGATAAGTATCTTGTTTTACGTGCAAACCTTACACAATCAAAGAATGAAATTATAAATTTTGAAGAAGATATAAAGAAATATCCTTACCAGTCTGCAAGAGGATACCAGAGTGGTATTAACCGTGGACTTATATCATTAGGATTATTCAAAGATCAGAACGACATAAACAATAGTCCTCACCAAGAGTTCGGTAGTTATCTACCCGGTGATATCAAATACAAGGATGTCAATGGTGATGGAGTTGTAAACTGGGATGATATGGTTCCATTGAAATACTCTTATGTACCACAGATCCAATATGGTTTCGCAACAGAATTCAACTGGAAGAACTTCAACATCAGCGTTCTTTTTGAGGGCGTAAGCAGAGTAACTTACTTCAGGGGTGATAATATGTACCAACCATTCTCAAAGGGCAAAGTCGGTAACGTTATTACGGATTTTGCAGATCCCGCAAATCGTTGGATTTCAAGAGATGTATCTGGCGATCCTGCAACAGAAAATCCAAATGCAAAATATCCAAGACTCTCATATAACGGCAATAGTAATAACAGCATGTCTTCTACATTCTGGCTGGCTGATGGCAGTTACCTTCGTCTAAAGAATGTCCAACTGTCATATACATTCAGAAACAAGTGTTTAAGAACATGCGGAATAAACAGGGCTGTTTTAAGTCTGATAGGTGATAATTTGGCAATATTCTCAAAAGAGAAACTGCTTGACCCTGCACAAGCCGGAAGTAATGGTACTGCATATCCAAATCAAAGAGTTTACACACTACAACTTAATGTTTCATTCTAACTATACAAATATCATGAATATTTTTGATAAAAATAAAATAAGAACTGGTTTCGTTGGCAAAATTGCCATAATAGTAACAGCATTTGTCACTATTTTATTGTCTAGTTCGTGTGAGCAATATCTAGACATTGAAAAATATGTATACGACCAGACCACACTAGATTCCATATTTCTTTCTCGTACTCGTACTGAAGAATATCTTAATGGTGCTGCTGCTCTATTATATGATGAATCAGTACAAACAGGTAGTGAATGGGGATACACCCCGGCTCTTCCTAGTGGACTAGGTTCTGATGAAGCTATAATTCCATTTGTACTTCCAGGTAATTCAATACTCTACGATGAAGTAAAAGAGACTGATTCTAAATTCAATCCATGGCCACAATGTTATCAAGGCATACGCAAAGCTAATATCGTATTGCAAAATATAAATAAGAATACGGAGCTTACTACGATGGAAAAAAATGATTTTATGGGCCGTGCTTATTTCCTTAGAGCTTATTTTTACTTTTATTTAGTAAGAATGTATGGCCCAGTAGTTATTTTACCGGATATTCCATTTGAAACTGACGAAGACGTATCTGCGGCTTCAATAGAGCGTTCTACGTATGATGATTGTGTAACAAAGATATGTGCAGACTTTGATAAAGCTGCCAGCATGTTGCCTATAGAGAGAATAGAGTCTCAACAATATCTGCCTACTAGAGGAGCTGCTTTGGCTCTCAAGGCCAGAACAGAACTTTATGCTGCGAGTCCCTTGGTTAATGGAAATAGTTATTATTCAGATTGGAAAACATCTGATGGACGTAATTTTATCAATCAAACAGCTGATAATACTAAATGGGGTAAAGCCGCTGCATCATTTAAAAGTGTCATAGATTTAAACAGATATGCATTAAATACAGTATTAAAAATAGACAACAGTAAGGGAACAGGTACGTTACCTCTGCCTTCAACTGTATCAAGTGCAGATTTCCCTGATGGCGCGGGTAATATAGATCCTTATAAGTCTTACAAGACATTGTTTGATGGAACTTATCAGCCATATATAATGAAAGAATATATTTACTATTGCCCTAATGGAATGGCCGGAAATGGGGATTATCGTCTTATTAATCCTGATAAACTTGGTGGAAACGCAACATTCAGTGTTACTCTTGATATGATAGATCAATATCGAATGGCTGATGGACGTGATTTCAGCCAAGCTACAGAAACAGAGAAATCAGGAGATGCTGTTGGCGCTGATAAAACATTTTCATCAGACTATTTGCTTTCTGCAGAACGTGCGCATCGCGACGACGGACGTGAGCCTCGTTTTTATGCCAGTATAGGCTTCAATGCTTGTATATGGCCAACTACATCTCATCGCGATGGTCTTTCAAGTGGTACTCGTAATTATATCTGTGACTACTATTATGGAGGAAGTGGCTCTAACCTTAATGATAACAACTGCCGTAACCGTACCGGATACACAAATAGGAAATATATTAATCAAGATGACTGTATCTTCTGGAATGGTGTACTAAAAGCAAAAACATATCCTATAATACGTTATGCTGAAGTATTATTAGGTTATGTTGAAGCTCTGAATGAAATTGAAGGTTCGTATAAAGATGAAACTAGTAATCAAATATTCACTCGTGACGTTAATCAGATTGTTAAATATTTCAATATGATTCGCTATCGTGCAGGTCAGCCGGGTATCACAGCTGCTGACGCTTCCGACAAGGACAATATGCGTAAACTTATCAAGCACGAACGCCTTATCGAATTTGCATTTGAGGGTCAGCGCTATTGGGATTTACGTAGATGGAAAGATGCATACGATGCATACAACCGTCCCATACGAGGATTAGATGTTAGTGCACGTGAATCTCAACGCACTCAATTCTATACAGAACGTATTTGGAATACAGAAAAATGTATGAAACGCGAATTTACTAACAAAATGTATTTTTGGCCTTTGGATCGTAATGTGCTAAGTAAGAATGGAAAACTTAAGCAAAATCCAGGATGGTGATTTTAAATAAATAATAATATGAAAAAAATTAATTATATATTGATAATTATATCAGCCTTTGTGCTGTATGGATGCGATCAAACTATTCCAATGGAAAAAGATTTGTATCCTCAAAGTGTCTATTTAGTAGGAGCAAAGAACAAAATTATAGACCGTCCACTTAATATTGGTTATGCCAATGATACGGTTTATGCTTCTGTTGCTATAAGTGGTTCGAGACCTATTAATGATGATGTAACTGTTGGTATTGAAGAATCTCCTGAATGTGTAACAGAGTATAATAAGAAAGAATTAGGTTCTAATGATATTCTATACAAATATCTCGAAAAAGGCACATACAGTTTTCCTCAAAAAGACGTAGTTGTAAAGAAAGGTGACGTATACGCTACATATCCTATACTTATAAACCCTGCGTCACTTCATGTTGATTCGCTATATATGCTGGCATTCAAATTGGACTCAACTACAATGTATCAATTAGCTAAAGAGGACACTGTAGTTCTAGTGCGTTTAAATACAATGAATAAGTATTCTGGATTATATTATATGGACGGAGTTATCAAACCGGCTGATAATCCAAATGATTCCATTATATATAAATCTCCTCGAAATCTTCAGGCTGTATACGATGGAAAAACAGTGAGAATGTATCATCAGAAAAATGAATGGTCAAAGGGCGCTACTGATTATCGTCCGGGATTTTGTTTTACTATTACGATCAATGATGACAACAGTTGTACATTAAAATCGTGGGATAAATTTAAACTTATAAGTGGCGGTGGAAAATATTATCCCGATATGAAAGTTTACGATTTATGGTACACTTTTGAAGAAGATGGGGTTATAAAGAAAACAAGGGGCTTCTTGTACAAGGAACGTTCTAATGATGACGAGACACGTAAAATTAATGATTGGATGGACGAAAACAGGAAATACGATTATTGAATTTATTTATAAGTAATCAATTAATATGAATTTCGGATGTTTAATGGATAAACATGACGTGAAGACAGATTAAACATTCTTCTTATTCTCTCTAAAAAATGAGCTCGGTTTTATACCGAGCTCATTGTATTTAACTCTAGTTTTATCATGGTGTGTAACATAATTTGGTGGCTAAGTAGTTTCCTGTTAAAAAAACATTTTCAAACCTCAACCTCACTAAAACAGCATAAGTATATGTATATAAATAAGTTATATGCAGTGAGGTTTAGTGAGGTTAATCTCACTAATATCAAAATATTATATATGATAGGTAAATCAGGAATACTTTTATAATTGTGTAAAGTGTTTCCGTAAAGATTTGAATAATCTGTATAGATAATAAGTAAATATAACCACAAAGACATATAGAGAATCATTTGCAGAGCTATATCTAGACTTTTAAAAACAACTTATTTCAATAGACAAATCAACTTATTTTACTCAACAAAACAAGTTGATTTGTCTATCAAAACAAGTTGTTTTGTTTATTTACATCTATGCTTTTGCTAGCACAAGATATTGCTATACAAGAGATATCCTTGCAACTATATTTAATGTATCATTAAGAACCAAATTAATTAATCATTCAACCACCTTTGGAAAAAGACACAGTGAGGTTTAGTGAGGTTACAAAACAAAACCTCACTGCATATAACTTATTTATATACATATACTTATGCTGTTTTAGTGAGGTTGAGGTTTGAAAATGTTTTTTTATAATGTAATTCGTATAATTGCTTTAAACAGTTTTTTTCTATGATCTATAAAATTCAACGTGGTGTATCCTGTAAATAGCCTGATAAAAACTAATGTATAAGCAATAAAATTAAAGCTCTAATAACATTTATTTTTAGAACATCAAGAATACTGTAAATTAAAATATATGACTTACATAAGAATCACGCCAATTGTCGGATAAATCTACTTAAGTAGGAGTATTCTAACATCATCATATAATAATGAACATTAGTAGCCATTATATCATTCAAGGCACATTTTTTAATTGTATAATGTTTTATATGATAAAAAAGTATTATATTTGCATTTTATAATTCGTAGAAACAAAACACAGCTAAAAATGAAAGATTTTTTCAAGTATACACTTGCCACCATAACCGGCATAGTAGCATTAGTAGTAATAACAGGAATTTTTGCACTGATTAGCATCGTAGGTATGATTTCAACCGGTGAGTCTTCCCAAAAAGTAAAAGACAATTCGGTATTTGTATTGAAATTATCGGGTGATATGGAAGAAAGATCTCAGGATAATTTTTTATCTGAATTATCTGATGACACTAATACTATCGGACTTGATGATGTTCTTAAAGCTATAGACAATGCAAAAAAGAACAATAAAATAAAGGGTATTTATATAGAAGCCGGTACTTTCTCACCTGACTCATATGCATCACTTCAGGCTATGAGAAATGCTCTTAATGATTTCAAGAAAAGTGGAAAATGGATTATTGCTTATGGAGACGTATATACTCAAGGTGCATATTACGTATGTTCTGTAGCTAACAAGGTATACCTTAACCCTGTAGGACTTATTGATTGGCATGGTCTTGCAGCAGAACCATATTATATAAAAGACATGCTAGCCAAATTGGGCGTAAAAGTTCAACTTTTCAAGGTTGGTACTTACAAGAGTATGCCTGAAACATATACTGCTAACAAGATGAGCGACGCTAACCGCGAACAAGTATCTGCATACATCAGAGGCATTTGGAATACGGTATGCAATGATGTATCAAAAAGCAGAGGCATCAGAAATGATAAATTGAACAGTTTTGCAGACAATTATATAACACTTGCCGACGCTAAAGAATACGTCAGTAATAAGATGGTTGATGGTCTTTTATACAATGAACAGGTAAAAGACAAAATAAAGAAATTGCTTAATACAAATAGTAAAGATGCTATTAACCAGTTGTCTCTAAACCAAATGACAAACATCAAATCTGACAATAACGATGGTGGCAAAATTGCTGTTTATTATGCATATGGTAACGTTGTAAGTTCTGACATTACAGAAGGAGGTTCTCCTTGTATTAGTTCTGAAAAAGTAGATGCTGACCTTGAGAAACTTAAAAATGACGATGATATAAAAGCCGTTGTTATACGTGTAAACTCTGGTGGTGGAAGTTCTTTTGCATCCGAACAGATATGGCACGCAGTAGAAATGCTGAAAGCAAAGAAACCTGTAGTGATATCAATGGGAGGCATGGCTGCATCTGGAGCATACTATCTAAGTTGCGGTGCCAACTGGATTGTTGCTGAACCAACAACACTAACCGGAAGCATAGGCATTTTCGGTATGATCCCTGATATAAGCGGTCTACTTACTCAAAAGTTAGGCGTCAGATTTGACGTTGAAAAGACCAATCGCGGAAGTGATTTCGGTTCTATAGGTCGCCCGTTTAATGTAGATGAGTCAAAGGCATTCCAGGCTAGTATAGACCGAGGATACATACTATTCCGTTCACGCGTAGCAAATGGTCGAAATATGAAAGTTACAGATGTTGAGAAAATAGCACAAGGACATGTATGGTTGGGCGAGACAGCGATTAAATTACACCTTGTCGACCAACTTGGCGGCATTGACGCAGCAATAGCAAAAGCAGCGAAACTGGCTAAAATAGATAAGAGCGGATATTATACAGAAAGTTATCCGGAAAAAGTAAGTTGGATAGACCAAATACTTAATTCATCACTAAAAAAAGGTAGTAACTATCTTGATGAAAACCTTAAGAGTACATTGGGCGAATATTATGAACCACTTATGCTAGTTAAAAAATTAAATAAGACAGACAGGGTTCAGGCTAGAATTCCTTTTGCTGTAAATATAAAATAACAGATAATAAACGATATTCTATAAGATGGATGAATTCATTAAAATAAGAGAAAGTCTGTTACCTATAAGTTGGCTATATGGTATTGGAGTAAGTATACGTAATTTCCTCTTTAATATAGGAATATTGAAGAGCAGAAGTTTCGATATACCAATCATATCAGTAGGAAACATTACAGTTGGCGGTACAGGCAAGACTCCACATGTAGAATATCTTATACGCCTTCTCAAAGACAACTTCAACATAGCAGTGCTAAGCAGAGGTTACAAGCGTAAGAGTAAAGAATTTATTCTGGCAGATGATGACACAGAAATGAGTATAATTGGAGACGAACCATACCAGATGAAGCAAAAGTTTCCTAACATAACTGTAGCTGTAGACAAGGACAGATGTCATGGCATAGAACAGATATGCGGTAATAATAGCACTAAAAACACAGATGTGATATTACTGGATGATGCATACCAGCACAGATATGTAAAAGCAGGCATAAATATTCTGTTGGTTGATTATCATAGGATGCTTAGTTCAGACAAACTGTTACCGGCGGGCAGATTAAGAGAATCTGAAGACGGTAAATCACGTGCAGATATGGTTATAATAACAAAATGTCCATCCGATCTGAAGCCAATGGAATTCAGAGTAATAACAAAAGCGATGGATCTTTATCCATATCAGCAGCTATTCTTTACGACATTGATATACAAAGATTTAATGCCTATTTACGAAGGTGAAAGCAAATCTATCGAAAGTATATCTGAAGACAATATATTACTATTAACAGGCATAGCGTCTCCACAACAGATTTTGGAAGACATGAAGCCTTATATGAAGAATATAAATCAGATGACATACCAAGATCACCATCAGTTTACTGATAAAGATGTGGAAGATCTCAACAACAGGTATTCCGCTTTGCCATCACCAAAGATAATAATAACTACAGAAAAAGACGCCACACGCATAAAAGGCCTTGAAGGTCTTAGTGAAGAGGTGAAGCGCAACATATACACACTGCCTATTGAGGTAAAGTTTATGTTAGAACAAAAAGACACGTTTAACGAAAACATTATAGGTTATGTACGAAAAAATTCAAGAAACAGCATCCTGGCTAAAAGAAAGGATGAAAACGAGTCCAGAAACAGCAATAATTCTGGGAACAGGACTAGGACAATTAGCTTCAGAAATAACTGATACTTACGAGTTCGCATATCAAGATATACCAAATTTCCCGGTATCTACAGTAGAAGGTCATGCTGGAAAACTGATTTTCGGTAAACTTGGAGGTAAGGATATTATGGCTATGGAAGGTCGTTTCCACTACTACGAAGGATACGACATGAAAGAAGTTACATTCCCAATACGTGTGATGTATGAGCTTAACATAAAAACGCTCTTTGTATCAAACGCATCAGGAGGAATGAACCCAGAGTTCAAGATCGGTGACCTAATGATCATTACAGACCACATAAATTTCTTCCCAGAGCATCCTCTGCGCGGAAAAAATTTCCCAACAGGTCCACGTTTCCCGGATATGCATGAGACATACGATAAGGCTCTCATTTCAGAAGCAGACCAGATCGCTAAAGAAAAGGGAATACGTGTAGTACACGGAATATACATTGGTGTACAAGGTCCTACATTTGAAACACCGGCAGAATATAAGATGTACCACCGACTTGGCGCTGATGCTGTAGGCATGAGTACTGTGCCTGAAGTAATAGTTGCCCATCATTGCGGAATAAAGACTTTCGGAATAAGCATCATCACCGACTTAGGAATAGAAGACAGTCCGGTAGAAGTAAGTCACGAGGAGGTTCAGGTTGCAGCAAACAATGCACAGCCACTTATGACAGAAATAATGAGAGAAATGATTAAAAGAGCATAGATGACAGCAATATCAAAACTTGGTGAGTTCGGACTTATTCACGAACTTACCAAAGATATAAAATTAAAGAACGAATCAAGCATATATGGTGTTGGTGATGACTGCGCCGTAATGCACTATCCCGATAAAGAGGTCCTTGTTACAAGCGACCTCTTAATGGAAGGAGTCCATTTTGATATGACATATATAGACATGCAACATTTAGGTTACAAGTCTGCTATGGTTAATATCAGCGATATATTTGCTATGAATGGGAAACCTCTCCAAATGGTTGTAAGCATTGCACTAAGTAAACGCTTCACTATTGAAGACATAAAAATGTTTTATGATGGACTGAAGATGGCTTGTGAAAAATGGAATGTAGACATCGTTGGAGGAGACACGACATCATCATATACAGGAATGGCTATAAGCATAACTTGTATAGGTGAATGCGCGAAAGAGGATATTGTATACAGGAATGGAGCCAAAGACACCGACCTAATATGTGTTAGCGGAGACTTAGGAGCTGCATACATGGGATTGCAACTACTCGAAAGAGAAAAAAGTGTATATTACCAGCAAGTGGACGAGGCTAAAAAGAAAGACGACAAAAAAGCATTGCAGGAGTTGTCGCATTTCGAACCTGACTTTGCAGGGAAAGAATATCTTTTACAACGCCAACTTAAGCCAGAGGCACGTGGCGATATATTAGAAAAACTTAGAGAAGCTGGTGTACGTCCAACATCTATGATGGATATTAGTGATGGATTAAGCAGCGAACTGTTTCATATATGCAAACAAAGTGTGTGTGGCTGCCGAATATTTGAGAATAAAATTCCTATAGACTATCAGACTGCTGTTATGGCCGAAGAGATGAACATGAATGTTACTACATGCGCACTCAATGGTGGAGAAGATTATGAACTCTTATTTACTGTTCCTATTGGAGACCACGATGCAATAAAGGAGATGGAAGGTGTTAAGATCATTGGCCACATAACTGAAGACAAATTCGGTATGAATCTTGTAACAAGAGATGAAAATGAGTTTGAACTTAAAGCCCAAGGGTGGAATCCTCTCAAAGATTAAATTATATATACCAGACTATACTTATGTAACGCAAATAATAAGTTACAAAAGTTATGTGGTATCTATATAAAAATATCAGATAAAAAGTTTTGCGGGTTCAAAGATTATTTGTACCTTTGCACCCGCAAACGAAAAAGGTGCCATAGCTCAGTTGGTAGAGCAAAGGACTGAAAATCCTTGTGTCCCCGGTTCGATTCCTGGTGGTACCACTCCTCCTTTCATTAGCCCTGTTCTCTTTAGAGGCAGGGTTTTTATATTATAAATATTTTAATCATCATACTGTTGTAGTATACATATATCTATATTTAGACCTTCCATCTAAAAAAAGAGGCAACAATTTGGTAGATTTATAACGATTAATATAAAAATAGTCGTATTTTTGCACAAAATATACAGACAATGAAATCACTTACAGAATTATATAAGATAGGTAAAGGACCTTCAAGCAGTCATACAATGGGCCCTCAACGTGCTGCGAAGATTTTCTTATCTAAAAATATGAATGCCCGATATTTCGAAGTAACTTTATTTGGAAGTCTTGCTGCTACGGGCAGTGGTCACATGACAGATTCTGCAATAGAAGATGTGCTAAAACCTGTAGCCCTAGTCAATATTATATGGAAGCCATCTGTATTTTTACCTTTTCATCCTAATGGAATGCATTTTGCAGCCCTTGATGATAAGCGTAATGTGATTAATGAATGGACTGTATATAGCATTGGCGGTGGTTCTCTATCTGAAGGGAAAAAGGTCGGAGATATGTTTGATACTTCAGAAACATACAGTCTTAACACTATGGGCAGTATAATGGACTGGTGTGATAAATACGGAAGAAACTATTGGGAGTATGTTGCCGAGTGTGAACAAAAAGATATTTGGGATTATTTAGCAAAAGTATGGGATGCTATGCAAAAATGTGTAGAAGACGGATTAATTCATGAAGGTGTTCTTCCTGGATCTCTAAATCTTCCACGTAAAGCATCTACTTATTATGTAAAAGCTAGTGGTTATAAGTCAAGCCTACAATCTCGTGGATTAGTATATGCATATGCACTAGCTGCCAGTGAAGAAAATGCATCTGGTGGAACTGTAGTTACAGCTCCTACTTGTGGTGCATGTGGAGTAGTTCCGGCTGTATTATACCACCTTCATAAAGCACATGGGTTCAGTAATATTCGCATAATACATGCGCTTGCCACGGCTGGACTTTTTGGAAATATCGTTAAACAGAACGCTTCAATATCAGGAGCAGAAGTTGGATGCCAAGGTGAAGTTGGTGTAGCCTGTGCCATGGCATCAGCAGCAGCTTGTCAGCTATTTGGAGGAAGTCCATCCCAGATTGAATATGCTGCTGAAATGGGATTGGAACATCACTTAGGTATGACATGTGATCCTGTATGCGGACTTGTTCAGATACCATGTATAGAACGAAATGCATTTGCTGCTACCAGAGCACTGGATGCAGACCTTTACGCTTCTTTTTCAGATGGAAAGCATAGAGTATCTTTTGACAAAGTGGTGAATGTAATGAGAAAGACCGGACATGACCTGCCTTCTCTTTATAAGGAAACTAGCGAAGGTGGCCTTGCTACAGAATACAACGACATAATGTAACTATGCATAAGACAATTATGCAATAAGAAACAGATCATGTATTATATCAGATTCCCAGTCCGCCAATGAATGATGCTGAGATATATTTGCTTTGGGTAAGATTTGAATAAGGAGGTAAACTATTTGTTATCCATACATTACCGCCAATAACAGTATCATGACCAATTGTAACCCTACCGAGTATAGTAGAATTTGAATATACCGTTACATTATCTTCTAATATCGGATGTCGAGGTGCATTAACCGAATTATCATCCTTATCTAATTTTATACTTTTAGCACCAAGTGTAACACCTTGGTACAGTGTTACATTATTTCCTATTATACACGTCTCACCAATTACAACTCCAGTTCCATGGTCTATGCTGAAATATTCCCCAATCTGTGCGCCTGGATGTATGTCAATACCTGTAGCAGAGTGTGCCAGTTCTGTTATGATGCGCGGTATTATTGGTATACCCATTTTATGAAGTTCATGAGCAACACGATAATGTGCCATAGCTTGTAGTACGGGATAGCAAAATATTACTTCACCCGGGTTTGATACGGCTGGATCATTATTATATATAGCCTCAACGTCTGTATACAAGAGACGTTTTATATTCGGTATTGCATTTATAAATGAGGCTGCAAGTTCTGAAGATTTCTCTGACACATTTTTTTCTTCGATCTCGTTGCAGAATATAAATCCCCTCGCTATCTGTTTTCTAAGTAACGAGAACAGTGATTCCATATTCACTCCTATATAATATGATCGTACTCTACTGCTCTCTTCTTCATCGTCAAAAAAACCGGGAAAAGCAATAGCTTTAACCAATTCAACAATACGCTTAAGCGATTCTATTGATGGCAATGGTGAATTATTATTAGGAAGTATTCTCTTTTCAGGTTCTGATACTTCCGAAAGTATTTTCACATTGTGTAATATTGTATTTATTCTGTCTTCTCCCATAATAGTAAGTCTTTTTATTTTGTGCAAAGATAAATAGAAAGAACATAAGAATAAATACCAGAGTTGCGCTATTCTTTATAGCACAAATGTGGTATTTAGCTATATTATACCATAATCGTACTAGTTATCTTACCACAAATATGGTAGCTAAATTACCTTTATTATGCGATTTCACATAACACAAAATATCAATACCTTTGCATACATAAATAATTAATTAGAATAATATGGCCGTAATAATATTAGCTGACAATCAAGAACTGACACAATATGGTATTGAACATCTGCTCAATGATGTACCAGACACAAAAATCATGCATACACCTGATAAAACAGAACTGATAGACAAGCTCAAGACTTATGAACAGGCCATTGTTATTATAGATTATACATTATTCGATTTTTCAGATGTGAATAACCTCCTTATTATTAACGAACGATTTCCAGATGCTTTCTGGATATTAATAAGTGAAGACCTAACAGAATCGTTTCTTAAGAGTGTAATATACAGCAGTCGTAATATAAGTATAGTTTTCAAAGATTCACCTCTTAAAGAAATAGAAGAGGCTATATCATACGCACTATGTAGCGAAAGATATATATGCCAACGTGTTACTGAAATCATGTTTTCCCATAAAAAGAAAGACGAATATATCCCGTCAAAACTTACACCTACAGAGATTGAAATAGTACGTTCAATAGCACAAGGCAAGACTACGAAGGAGATTGCAACTGAAAGATTTTCAAGCATTCATACTATAAATACTCATCGCAAAAACATTTTCAGGAAACTAGGCGTTAACACTGCACACGAAGCTATTAAATCTGTCATAAGATCAGGATTAATAGATACATCTGAGTATTATATCTAATAATATGTAAACTGTACAATATTGCACAATGGTTGTATTTGACTACAATATAATCTAAGTTAGCACGTTAATATCATGACGCTAACAAGTCGTATTAATATACGAACTACACAGATTATAAAATAGATCAAACAAATGAGCAATATATCTACACCTTTTGCACATCCGCTGTATATGATGGCAAAACCAGCAGGTCCTATGTGCAATCTTTCATGTCGCTACTGCTACTATCTTGAGAAGTCTGACTTATATCACGAATATACCAACAAAGTAATGAGCGATACTCTTCTCGAAAAATTTATAGATGAGTATATTACATCTCAGACAATGCCTAATGTACTCTTTACATGGCATGGAGGTGAACCACTCATGCGCCCGTTATCATTCTACAAGAATGTTATAAAACTACAGAAACAGTATTCGCGTGGCCGAAATATAGACAACTGCATACAGACAAACGGAACACTGCTAACAGATGAGTGGTGCCAGTTCTTACACGATAATAATTGGCTTGTAGGAATATCTATTGATGGCCCTCAAGAGTTTCACGACAAATATCGCCGTAACAAGCTTGGGATGTCATCATTCTATAAAGTAATGAATGGCATACGTTCGCTCAACAAGCATCAAGTAGAATGGAACGCCATGGCTGTAATTAATGATAACAATGTAGAACACCCACTAGAGTTCTACCACTTTTTCAAAGATATCAACTGCCATTACATCCAATTTACACCTATTGTTGAGCGTGATCAAAATGGTAAACTCACACCTGAATCAGTAACGCCTGAGCAATGGGGTAATTTTCTATGCACTATTTTTGATGAATGGGTACACAATGATGTAGGCGAATATTACATACAACTATTCGATGCGACCCTCGCAAACTGGGTTGGAGTAGCACCAGGTATTTGTTCGATGGCAAAGACCTGTGGCCATGCCGGAATAATAGAATTTAATGGAGACGTATACAGTTGCGATCACTTTGTCTATCCTGAATACAAACTAGGTAATCTAAACGAGAAAACTCTTGTTGAGATGATGTACAGCGAACGTCAGAAATCATTTGGTCTGTCTAAAAGCACTTCACTGCCTCGCAAATGCCGGGAATGCAAATATCTGTTTGCCTGCAATGGAGAATGTCCGAAAAATCGTTTCATTCAAACTGAAGATTGTGAATCAGGCTTAAACTATCTCTGCGAAGGCTATTATAAGTTTTTTGATCATGTTGCTCCATATATGGACTATATGAAAAAAGAATTAGATGCAGACCGTGCACCGGCCAATATAATGAAAGAAATAAGATAATTATTATTTAATACAATAAAAAAGCCGGCATCCGTGTATAAATACAGATGCCGGTTTTTGTTTATACATCTTTATTAAGTAATATTGGTACTTTATTCTGTAAAATATCTACTGACAATATATCAGATTGGCACTAACTTTGCATTCGAATGGAAAGACAATAGGTTTTTATTTGCAAGAATATATAATAATTATAAAGAATGGAAGTTATTTGTAAAAAGGAATTTGGAGGCGAAAGACCTCTATTTGCTACTCGAAATCTAAAATTGGATAACGTTATAATCCATAAAGGAGAATCAGCCCTTAAAGAATGTGGTAATATCGAAGCAGTAAACTGCACTTTCGAGGGAAAATACCCATTTTGGCACAACGACGGATTTGTATTAAAAGGCTGTCATTTCACCGAAGGAGCAAGAGCCGCTCTATGGTACTCAAGAAACTTAGAGATGAGTGACACTCAGATTGATGCCCCAAAGATGTTCCGCGAGATGGATAATATAAAACTTGAAAATGTCAATATCCCAGATGCTGCAGAAACTTTGTGGATGTGTCGTGGCATAAAACTTAAAAATGTTACAGCCAGTAATGGAGATTATATCATGTCACACTGCAAAGATATTGAAATTGATAATCTTAAACTAAACGGAAACTATTCGTTTCAGTACTGTAAAAATGTAGTAATACGGAACTCTGTGCTTAACACAAAGGATGCCTTCTGGAACTCTGAGGATGTAACTGTCTATGATTCTGAGATTAATGGCGAATATTTGGGATGGCACTCAAAGAATCTGCATCTAGTAAACTGTAAAATATCAGGAACTCAACCATTGTGTTATGCACATAATCTTATAATGGAAAACTGTACGATGGCTGATGATGCTGATCTTGCTTTTGAATCCAGTACTGTAAATGCAACAATAAGGAGTGCTGTAAAGAGCGTGAAAAATCCTAGTAGTGGATGCATCAAGGCTGATAGTTATGGAGAGATAATCATAGACGAGAATATTAAAGCACCTGCCGACTGCAAACTGACACTTTGGAATTAAAGAACATGAGATTTGATTTTGATAAAATAATCTCACGTAGAGGAACGGATTCATACAAATGGGATTCGTCATCTGATGCTGATATATTACCTCTGTGGGTGGCTGATATGGATTTCCGTACTGCTCCGGCAATAACCGAAGCATTGAACAAACGTGTTGAGCATGGAATATTTGGATATGTAAAAGTCCCAGACAACTATTATAATGCAGTTACAAATTGGTTTAATAAGCGACATGGATGGCAAATGCAGAAAGAATGGATAATATATACTTCTGGAGTTGTGCCTGCCATATCGGCAATAATTAAGGCAATGACAGTGCCTGGTGACAGGGTCTTGATACAAACGCCGGTATACAACTGTTTTTTTTCATCAATACGAAATAATGGATGTGAGACTGTAACCAGTCCACTCTATTATCATGACAGCACATACTCTATTGATTTTGAAGACCTTGAGGCTAAAGCTTCAGACAAGAGAGTAAAAGTAATGCTTTTATGCAATCCGCATAATCCGGCAGGAAGAGTTTGGACCCGTAAAGAATTGAAGAAGATTGGAGATATATGTTTGCGACACAATGTTTTCGTAATTGCAGATGAAATACATTGCGAATTAGTCTATAAAGGATATAAATATATACCTTTTGCATCCATCAGCAATGAATTTCTTATGAATTCCGCTACATGTACATCGCCTAGTAAAGCTTTTAATATTGCGGGATTGCAAATTGCAAATATCACAGTTGCAGACAAGGGGATAAGAGATAAAATAGACAAAGCTATCAATATCAATGAGGTTTGTGATGTCAACCCGTTTGGAGTTATAGCTCTACAGGCTGCATACAACAACAGTGAGGAATGGCTTGATGAACTTATAGAATATCTACATGGCAACTATATGTATCTGTGCGATTTCTTCAAAAAGGAGATGCCAAAACTGCCTGTGACAAAACTTGAAGGTACATATCTTGTGTGGGTAGATTGTTCTGCTCTTGGTAAGTCATCACATCAAATATATACAGAACTGATTGAGAAACAAAAAGTGCAATTAAATGAAGGAATTTTATATGGTTGCGATGGGGACAATTTTATGAGAATAAATATAGCTTGTCCACGACAATTGCTGTCTAAAGCTCTGAATAGAATTAAGGAGGTATGGAGTAAGTAATATATGAATGGTACAAAAGATCTAACAAAAGGTAGTGTAGGGCGTGAATTGTTTGCTCTTGCAGCACCAATTATGGCTACAACATTTATATCACTTGCCTATAACCTTACAGATGTTGCCTGGCTTGGGCATTGGAGCACTGATGCCGTGGCTGCTACTGGAGCAGCAGGTATGGTCATGTGGCTATTCCTTGCTATCGGCACTATGACAAGGGTCGGTGCTGAGGTCGCTGTCGGAATGCGACTTGGGCAAAAAGACAAGATGGCAGCCAAGGAAATGGCTTCACAGGATATAACATTAGCAGGAATTATTTCAATTGTTGTCACAGCAGTTGTCATGATATGGGCTGATGGATTTATCAAGCTCTTCGATGTCTCGCCCAGTATTGTTGTACAGGCCACAACATATATGCGTATCTTTATGTCAGCATCCCCTGCCCTACTTATATCTATGGCATGTTCGGGAATATTCAATGCTGCAGGTAGAACTAAGATAACCTTTTATATCAACGGACTTGGGTTATTAGTTAATATGTCACTAGATCCATTATTCATTTATGGATTCAAAATGGGTATAGCAGGTGCAGCACTTGCATCTTGGATTGCCGCAGTAACAGTGCTTGTAGCATTTATATATGAGTTGAAAGTAAAAAGCCGACTATTCGACGACTTCCATTTTATTGTAAAACCAGTATGGAATAAAATGCTTACTATAGCCAAGATAGGCGCACCAGTGGCTTCATTTAATATTGTATTTGCAATTCTTGGATTTGTAATTACAGGTATGGCATCTAGAGAAGGTGGTGCAGTAGGGTTGTTAGCATACACTACGGGAGGTGATATTGAAGCAATATGCTGGAACACTGCTCAGGGCATGAGTGAAGCATTAAGTGCATTTGTCGCTCAAAACTTTGGAGCAGGCAGAATGGACCGTGTTAAGAAATCATACAATGTAGCGATGCTATTCTGTCTGTCTATCGGATTATTCTGTACAGTACTATTCGTTGGTTTTGGAGAAGATATATTCAGGATATTTGTACCTGATGTCAAAGCCTATACAGTAGGAGCTGAATATATGAGAATAGACGGATATTCGATGGTATTCATGATGCTTGAGATAGTTCATCAGGGAATGTTCTATGGTACCAACCGCTCAATGATACCGGCCGGTATAAGTATTGTAGGCAATATATTGCGTATTCCTATTGCCTTGCTATTAATATCATTTGGTATGGGACTGTCTGCAATCTGGTGGGCAATATGCACCAGTAGTATATCCAAAGGAGCTGTTTCCACATTATGGTATCAAATTTCAACGAAAAGAATAAAATATAAAAATATAGCTTTGTGATATATATATTTAAATAAAATGTACGTTTAGTAACAAAAAACTTGGTATTAGCAATAATAAGTAATACCTTTGCATCATAATAATAAAAAGAAGATGAAAAAGGTATTGCTTGTTATTGTTGTAGTTTTTTGTTTTGCCATTAATTCTTTGGCTCAGACTACTATTGTAAAAGGAATTGTGTTAGATTCACTCACTCATGAGCCGGAGCCTTACGCGACTGTTAGAATTTTTCGCGATCACAAAACAGAAAGGCCTTCCTCGGCAGGTATTACTGACATAAAGGGAAAATTTAGTCAGAAAGTAAATGGGAAAGGTTTATATATGATGTACATCAGTTCTATGGGAAGAAAAGATATCGTACGCGAAATCAACCTTAACAACAACACAATTGATTTCGGCACTATACTGATATGTAATGATGTAAAGACTCTTGACGGTGTCGTAGTAAAGGGTCAGAAACCACTTATAAAGATGGAAGCTGACAAGATGACTTATAATGTCAGCAATGATGTGGATTCAAAATCAAGTACCGTACTAGACATGCTTCGAAAAGTACCTATGGTTACTGTTGATGGACAAGATAATATCACAGTAAACGGTAGTGGTAATTTTAAGGTTTATGTCAATGGAAAACCAAATCTTATGATAAGCAGCAATCCATCTCAAGTATTTAAGATGATGCCTGCTTCTGCTGTACAGAATATAGAGGTAATAACTAATCCCGGAGCAAAGTATGATGCTGAGGGTACAGGAGGTGTACTGAACATTATCATGAGTAGTGAGGCAGCCAGATCTCAGAAGAATGATAATTATAACATCACCCTTACCGGCAATGGTGGTACAATGCCTACTTATGGAGGAGGTGTCTATGCAGCTATGCAGAAAGGCAAGTTCTCTGCATCTATGAATTTTAGTTCACAAAATGTCAACACCAACAATGTAACATCTGATATGACGCGCCAACAGGTGTCTCAATCAGGGACATCATCCATAAACTCTAATACTTCATTAGATAATAAGATTCACTATAACATGGTCAATCTTAATATGAGTTATGAGATTGATTCACTTAGACTTGTTTCTACTACTTTTGGCATTTCAAAATTAAATCATAATCAAGACAATAACGGGAATACTGATGTTATTGGTTTAGGCAGTGACAGCCAATTTGGCTATAAGAGTTTGACTAATAATAAAGACAACAGATACTCTATAAACGGAAGTATTGACTATCAGAGGCAATTTGCTCATCACAAAGGTCGCATGCTTACTCTATCCTATATGATAAGTTCTACACCTGACAAAAATAAGACATTAAATACTTTTGATGGAACAGGAACTTCATATTATAATCTAGGCAACAGATATACAGACGCACACACCAATACTCTTGAGCACACAGCACAAGTTGATTTCACTAATCCTATTGACACCAAGAGTACAATAGATATGGGACTGAAATATATCAGACGAAACAATTCATCTGTATCCGACTACTTTGACGTATTAGGAAATGTATACACAAAGAATAACACCAACAGTATTGATTATAGACATATCAATGATATAGCTGCAGCTTATGCAGAATATAACTTCAACACTGCAAAGATGAATATGAAAGCAGGACTGAGATATGAACATACTTGGCAGAATGTTAAATATTTCTCTGACAATGGCGAAAACTTTAAACTTAATTATGGCAATCTGGTGCCATCGGCAAGCGTATCATATAATCTTGGTACAACAGGCAACATAGGTCTTACTTACAATATGAGAATAAGCCGTCCTGGAATATCAATGCTAAATCCTTATATTAATCGTACAGACCCTACATCGATATCTTATGGTAATACAGATCTTAATTGTGAAAAATCACACACTATAAGCGCTGTATACAACTACTTCACTCCTAAATTCATATTAAATCTTACTCTACGCCAGAGCCTTTGCAACAACTCGATAGCACAGTACAGCTCATACAGTAACAACATTCTTAACACTACATATGGCAATGTTGTCAAGAACCATCAGACAGGACTGAATACATTTATCAGTTGGAGTCCTACAACAGCAACACGGTTCATGATAAATGGAAGTTTGGAGTATGCCGACATGAAGAGCAATCAACTTGGCTATAGTAACAATGGATGGCAAGGAAACTGCATGGCAGGATTACAGCAAACAATGCCTCTGAATATACGTCTGGGATTGAATCTTATTAACAGCACAAAGAGCTATAACATACAGGGTTGGAGTTCAGGATATAACATTGCCGTTGTATCTTTAAGTCGTTCTTTTATGAAAGATGAACGACTGAGTATCAGCGCAATGGCAATATCGCCTCTATCAGGTAAAAATATTAATATCGAAAGTTACTCTGAAGGTACAGGATTTAATACCCGTAATAATATTCATATAGACTTACGTATGATAAACTTCACCGTTACTTATAAATTAGGTCATACATCAACTGTTAAGAAAGCACAGCGTACAATAAATAATACAGATGTGAAACAGGTTGAGAACAACACCAATAACGTTGAGCAGATTATAATTAAATAAAGATTTCTAATTAAGATATACTTAAACCGGTGGCAAGATAAATATTAGTCTTGCCACCGGTTTTCATATTAACCACAATTTATTAATTGTTTAGCACCTACACTCGCAAGGTATCCACATCCAGAATGTAGAACCTTTGCCAAGTTTAGATTCTACTCCGACCTCCCCATTAAACAGACTCGCAATATCTTTGCATATGGATAGTCCCAGACCAGTGCCTTGAACAAACGAATCTAATTTCTCAAACCTATTAAACACAAGATCTTTCTTTTCATATGGAATTCCGATACCTGTATCTTCTACAAAGATACGAAGTCCATTATTAACACATTCATAACCCATACGTATATATCCCTCCGATGTATATTTCACTGCATTAGTAAGAAAATTGGTCAGAACCTGTGTAAAGCGCACCCTGTCTGTATCAATAAAACATTTTGTATTAGTAGATTCAAATATCATCTTTACTTTAGAATCGACAAGTTGCCGTGCAAATACTTCATGATACTCTTTGAATATAGCCTCTATATCAACAGACTCTATACTCAATGGCATTGTACCCGATTCTATTTTTGACAAATCTAGCACGTCATCAATTATCTTAAGCAACCTTTCATTGTTAAGCTTTATTATATCTACAAAGGTCTTTTTATCCTTTTCATCATTTGTATATTGCAACAAATCAGAGAAGCCGATTATAGAGTTAAGAGGTGTACGTATCTCATGACTGACATTGGCTATAAAAGCAGATTTCAGCTTATCTGCCTTCTGGGCTTCTTCCTTCTCATGTTCCAATTGTTTCTGTATATCAATAAGTCTTGTTATATTTATACTCAGACCTATATAATATTCTATTTCTCCTTCTTTATTTCTAAAAGGAGTACCCTCAACACTATAACATGCCGGTCGATAATCCACATAGAATCTATCAAAATTAATCTGAGTACTAAAAGAATTTGCATGACGTTGATCCATCGCAAGGAATAAATCAATAAATTTTTGTTTATCCTCGTCAGCGACATATTGCACAATATCTTTCCATTCCATATCTTCAGGAATAACAAGATTACCATCCAGCGAAGTTCGTTTATGGGTTTCAGGGTTATATTTCCATGTAAGAATACCACTGGATTTCAGCACATACTTCATTCTGAAAGCATAATCTTCAACTTGTTTTCTTAAAGTCTCACGCTCTGTCAGGTCATTATTGTTAACAACGATACATAACAGTTTGTTATCAGATGTATATACAGGACTAATGAATGTCTCAATATAGTGTACTCCTGTTTTGTCTCTCAAACCATAATTCTTAAATTCTTTATATTTATCAAAATCATCATATAGAATAAAATTATCCTTATGTAAATCATTTTTATTAATATATCCCTTTAGTTGTGGATATTCAAAAAGATTCGGTCGTGAGTCAAGGAAAGCTTGTCTATCGCTGACACCGAATATATTGCAAGCAGCATCATTTATTTTCATAAGATAGCCATCTGCATCAAAGTATTGCATACCTATAGAAGTATTGTTGAACATTACTTCATGATCTTTAAGCAGTTCTTTGATTTTGTTCTCTTTGTTTATGCTTTCGGTCACATCCTTATGTGTTCCAATAATCTTTTCCACCTCACCTTTATCATCACGCAGAGAATGCAGTTCTTTCTCAATATAGCGCCAATTTTTATTCCCTGTGTTATCCATACGTACGCATATAGAACCCTCTGGCGGATTACCTTCTATAGACATTTGTATAGCGTCTGCAAAAATGTTAACATCATCAGGGTGGAACATTTTAAGTTCATCTTCGTAAAGACGCCCATCAGCAGGGAAATAGTCACAGAATATATTATAGAATCGTCTTTTCTCTATATTGTATCCCCATATCCCTATTTCACCTGCGTGAAGTGAAATTGCAAGACTATGCTGATTACGCTCCAACTGGCGTTTGGCTTTCCTTATTTTATAGCGCAACAAGGCGTTAAACGCTATAAAAAGAAATATGATTACAGCAAAAGCTGTAACTACTCTATAGATTATGTTTAGATAGAACATCGATTTATCACGCTCAAACCATTTAGAATGAATTTTATCATAAATACCCTCACTCTTCAAGTCGTATACTATAAGACATACTTTTGTTAAAAGCATATAATTAGTACCCGACAAACACAATTTTTCAGGAGGTAAACCCACATCAGCACAGCCAAAGTTGTTGTGATCTGCTATATACCTGGCTGTTTCTATATTGCATAATATTGCATCACATTTTAAGTGCTTTAGCATATATGTTGCCTGCATAAGATCTTCTACAGGCAAGACCTTTATGTTCAGGTTCAAATAGCGTAGCATATATTCAAGATAAGAACCTTTCTCTACTGCCACACGTTTATTTTTCAGTTGTTTATAATATAGAATAGGTTCTTTCAACTTATTATACACAACGCCATCTTTAGCATAGCTGTAAACAGAGCCATAAAATATAGATTTTGTTTTGACGTTGTTGTATGTCATTTCCAAAATCAAATCTGTTTTTCCTGATTCTGCAACTTTCTGTAATTCCTCGCGTGACATTAATCGGATGGTATATCTTTTATGCATTCTCTTCATAACCTCTTTTAGTACGTCAACGCAAAAGCCATCAGGTTTACCCTTTTCGTTAATAAATTCGCATGGTGGATAATATTTATTACCAACTATATCTATCACATCTGGTATGGTATCAGAATTCAAATTTCTGCCTCTTACTGTCAATGAGGACAATATCATCAAGACAGTAAAAACTGTAAAGACAATTACTTTTTTCATAGTTTTTGAATATTAAGACCATAACTACGCCGCAAATATATACAATTTATTTTACAATTGCATTATTTTACATTATTTTTCTTTTTAAAGGTTAATATTATTAAATAAGGACGTTTTAGACTATCGTATAATAATCATCTGTATTTGAATATTTTTTATATTATTAGTAGCCGAAACCTCAACATAAAACGTATAAAGATAATAGTATCTCCATTTTATATTTTGCAAATATAACGTTTGCGGCAGACCTTTCATACATTACAAAAATAAGTATGAATAAGTCTGCCGCAGAATTTCTAAATATGTAATATTATATTTATACAAGTATAGGCACCAGATATTTTGCCAACGCATATCCCCCGAATATGAGCCACATATAGAGTATTGAAGCCAATAGAAAGGGTTTCATGCCTGCCTTACGAAATTTATCGATGCTTGTCTCCGCCCCGAGCGCCGTCATCGCCATGGTGAGTAAGAACACATCAAATGTATTGATAAATGAAACCAAAGCGGCAGGCAACAAATTGAGCGAATTAAAACCTATTACCACAAGGAACAGTACTGCAAACCATGGTATGGATATTTTACGACCACTCTCCTGCTCTACTCCTTTTTGAGCTGCTGCACGGGCAACATCCCAACTTATAACAAGTAGCACAGGAACCAGCATCATCACTCTTATCATCTTTACGATTATGGCATAATCAGATACAGCCTTTCCCATCGCATTACCTGCCCCTACTACGTGTGCTACCTCATGAATGGTAGAACCTGTAAAGATGCCCATCTGCTCGGGAGATATAGCGAAAACACCATTTCTGTAAAGTATTGGATAGAGAAACATTGATATTGTGCCGAATATTACTACCGTAGATACAGCAACAGCTGTTTTGTAGGGTTTTATCTTAATGGCCGATTCTGCTCCGAGAATAGCTGCCGCTCCGCAAATGCCACTGCCTACTGAGGTAAGAAGCGCCACACCACGGTCCATCTTGAGCATTCTGCCTATCATAACCCCACCACTTATTGTTACTGTCACTATTATTGCATCTATTATTATAGCCGGCAGTCCCACAGTTGTTACATCCTGAAATGTTAGTTTAAATCCATACAATATTACACCTATACGCAATATACGCTTAGCGCAAAACTGTATTCCTGGCACCCAGGTATCAGGCAGATTATTACGCAGACTGTTGGCGTATAGCATACCAAGTATGATACCTATAATCATAGGACTGAACGATATACTCTTTGCAAAAGGCATATCGCCTAAATAAAATGCCGCACAAGAGAACAAGGTTATTAATAAGACACCGTGAAGCATGCTGCTTCTGTTTTCACTTAACATATTCTTTCCTTTTTAGTTTGATTTTTCAGACTGCAAAGGTATGAAGAATATCAGTGCGGTGTATATATATTATAACTATAGCCTATAACTTGAAGTTATAAACTTTTTAAATACAGTCTGCATTCCCGAACTCTCGCCTCTCTTTTCTACGAAGCAGAATTCTCTTTCCATCTTTAGTCCCTTTATCTCTATCACTTTGAATTCGCCATTGAGAAGAGCTTTGCTTACCGACCTTACAGATACGATGCCCATACTATTCGAATGTGCTATAAAACCTTTTATGCTCTCGGTACTTCCAAGGTACATCACTATCTTCATGTCTGATAATGACAGTCCCTTATTCTGCAAAGCATTTTCCACTACATCAAGAGTGCCTGAGCCGTGTTCACGCAATACCAGAGGAGTGTTTTGCAGTTCGGATATCGTTATCTCGTCTTTATCGACTAAAACATTCTCCGCACTTACGATAGCTACAAGTTCGTCTTTCATAAATGCAGAATATTTCAACTGCGGCTGACGTATTATGCCCTCCACCATACCTATGTCGATTTTGCCTCCTTGCAATGCAGCCTCTATATCGCGAGAGTTTCCACTCAACACAGATATTGAAGTCTGAGGATACTGTTGTACAAAATCTGCCAATATTTCGGGCATTACATATTGAGATATTGTTGTACTGGCTCCAATTCGTATTTCGCCGCTGTATTTTTTGCGCAGCGCGTTCATTTCAAAATCCAGATGCTGATAATCGCTGAAAATCCTTTGACAATGGTCTAAAAGCAACTGCCCCGCATGAGTAAGTGAGATCCTGTTGCCCAGCCGGTCGAACAGGCGCACATGATATTCAGCTTCCAGTTCCTGAATATGCTTACTTATAGCCGGCTGACTGATATACAGTTCTTGCGAAGCCTTAGTGAAACTGAGGTTTTGCGCTACACTGCGAAATACTTTCAATCGTATATCAACCATAATTCATATCTTTTTATATTTTACCAGAATTTATTATTTTCCTCACTATATTCAAAACCGACCTTCGACAGATTGTTTTCCAGTTCTGCGCGGTCTACGTTCATGTCATCGCAAAGTTCGTCCAGCGACTTATAATTATCTCTAAGTAGCATATTAACAGCCGAGAAAAGTATATAGGGATCTTGTGGTAATTTTTCCATATCGTGTGCAAAGGTAATAAAAGTGAATGAGATTTTCTTTCCATCTATGTCTTTTTCGTATTGGAAAACAATAAGTTAGCTTAATATTATGCTCAATAGATGCGTTATCATAACATTTAACTTATTTTATCCGTCAAAAGCAACAAAAGTTATCGTTTTCTTATAGATATTACTATCTTTGCGAAGTGGATAATTAGTAATAATTTAAATTTTTAGGTTATGAAAAAAACAGTTGTAATTTATGGTTCGTCTACAGGTACTTGCGAAGGTATCGCTAAAATGATAGCTTCTAAACTGGGACTGGAAAATAGTAGCGTTGTTGATGTCAGCAAACTAAGCGATGACGTCATAGCGCAGAATGATAACCTAATTCTTGGCACCTCTACATGGGGAGATGGAGAATTACAAGACGACTGGATTGATGGTCTTGAAAAGTTGAAATCAATGGATCTTAACGGCAAGACTGTAGCCCTGTTTGGCTGTGGCGATTCCGACTCTTATAGCGAGTCTTTCTGCGGGGCAATGATTGAACTGTGGAACGGGTTAAAATCCAAGGGCGTTAATTTTATTGGAGAGGTTCCAATCGATGGCTATACTTTCGACGATTCAGAGTCGGTGATAGACGGCCGTTTCGTTGGCCTTGCTCTTGATGAGGTAAACGAGGACGACAAGACTGAAGCCAGAATAGACAGCTGGATAGCACAGATTAAGAGCCAGTTGTAAGTAAGATAAGATGTTGCTCACTATGATAAGGGGCTAGTTATTTATATAAACACATAAAATATTAGAGATTATGATTATTGAAAAAATTCATGCAAGGGAAATTCTCGATTCAAGAGGAAATCCAACAGTTGAAGTTGACGTGACATTAGAGTCGGGCATAACGGGCAGAGCATCTGTACCGTCAGGAGCATCGACAGGTGAAAATGAAGCTCTCGAACTGCGTGATGGAGATAAGACACGCTTCGGCGGAAAGGGCGTTACTAAGGCGGTAGAGAATGTTAACGGCAAAATAGCCGATGCCATAATAGGAATGTCAGCGCTCGAACAGCGTGCTATAGATAAGAAGATGATCCAACTGGATGGTACAGCCACGAAGTCTAATCTTGGTGCTAATGCCATACTGGGTGTATCTCTTGCCGTGGCTCATGCGGCTGCCAATTATCTTGGTTTGCCTCTATACAGATATATTGGAGGCACAAATACGTATGTTCTGCCTGTCCCGATGATGAATATCATCAACGGCGGTGCACACAGCGACGCGCCTATCGCCTTCCAGGAGTTTATGATCAGACCCGTAGGTGCCTTTTCTGAACAAGAGGCAGTGCGGATGGGATCTGAGGTCTTCCACGCTTTACATAAATTGCTCAAGGGTCGTGGATTAAGTACGGCTGTTGGTGATGAAGGTGGTTTTGCTCCAAAACTTGAGGGTATAGAAGATGCTCTTCAAAGCATTGTCGATGCTATCACCAAGGCAGGATACGAACCCGGCAAGGACATCACTATTGCTGTAGATTGTGCCGCAAGCGAGTTCTCAACCGAAAAGGATGGTAAGTTCTATTACGACTACAGTCAACTGAGCAACGGAATGAAGAAAGATCCTAACGGCAGGAAGTTGTCTGATGATGAGCAGATTGCTTATATGGAACATTTGATTTCAAAGTATCCTATCGACTCTATCGAGGATGGTCTTGACGAGAACGACTGGGAAGGATGGACCAAGATGACAAAGGCTCTCGGCGGCAAATGCCAGTTGGTAGGCGATGATTTGTTTGTCACCAATGTTAAATATCTTGAGAAGGGTATCATCAGCGGTGCTGCAAATTCTATTCTTATCAAGGTTAATCAGATCGGTACACTGTCAGAAACGCTTGATGCTATCGAGATGGCTCACCGCCATGGATATACTACGGTCACATCTCACAGATCGGGCGAGACCGAAGATACCACCATCGCAGATATTGCCGTTGCTACCAATTCAGGACAGATCAAGACCGGTTCTATGAGTCGTACAGACCGTATTGCCAAATACAACCAGTTGATACGCATCGAAGAGGAGCTTGGTCCTAATGCTGTGTACGGATATAGAAAACTTAAAGCTGAATAATCCCAATTACGATACAATTCGGTACAGAAATACTATATTTTCCTTACTTTGTTACAAAACAAAAGTTTTTTGAAACAAAATAGTAAGAGGATTATATTATTTAGGCTTAATTTTGCAGGCAGAAAGAAACAAAATATAGCGATGAAAAATTTTATTTGCATTCTGCTTTTGCTTTTAAGCATAAATTCGTATGGTAAAGTAATTAATGATAAAGAGATTAAGTCTCCCGATAGGTTGGTAAACTTCTCTTCGGGAGACTTACTTTTGAATGTTAAGAACTGCGTCTCAATATGCCTCGACCCTAATGATCTTAAGGGTGTGGATATAGCAGTAGGCAATCTTTGCACCGATATTCACAAGGTGTGTGGCGCTACCGTCAGCACATCT
Source organism: Xylanibacter oryzae DSM 17970 (assembly GCF_000585355.1). Taxonomy (NCBI): domain Bacteria; kingdom Pseudomonadati; phylum Bacteroidota; class Bacteroidia; order Bacteroidales; family Prevotellaceae; genus Xylanibacter; species Xylanibacter oryzae. The sequence goes on from NZ_KK073873.1 coordinate 1,705,096, forward strand.
GCCGATGCTTCTTCACGTATCATCATTGGTACAATTGGCCATTCTCGTGCCATCGACCTTTTGATTAAACAAGGTAAGATAGATGGCAGCATGCTACGTGGCAAGCGCGAAAAATATATTATTACATCTATTGGCAATCAACTTATTATTGCCGGTAGCGACCGCCGTGGTTCTATTTATGGCGTCTATCAACTGTCGCAGCAGATCGGTGTGTCGCCCTGGTATTGGTGGGCTGATGTGCCTGTTGACCATCACGACCGCATATATATCAATGAGGGCGTTTACTCAGAGGGAGAACCTGCCATACGCTATCGTGGCATTTTCCTCAACGACGAGGCGCCGTGCCTAACATCTTGGGTCAAGAATACTTATGGCACCGACTTTGGCGATCATCGTTTTTATTCACGTGTTTTCGAACTTCTTCTTCGTCTTAAAGCCAATTTCATATGGCCTGCCATGTGGGGATGGGCTTTCTATGCTGACGATTCGCTCAACAGCAAGACGGCCGACGATATGGGCATTATAATAGGAACATCTCATCACGAACCGATGTGCCGTTCGCAGAAAGAGTGGCATAACCATACTGACAATCCCAACGTCGAACCTCAGGGTGCTAAAAGGCATGCAGATGTGGGCGGAGCATGGGATTATACGACCAACAAGGCCAACCTCGATGCCTTCTGGGCAGGTGGTGTGGCTCGCAATAAGAATACCGAAGACCTTGTCACTATTGGCATGCGCGGCGATGGAGATATGCCAATGAGTAATGGCAAGAATATCGGTCTGCTACAGGATATCATCAAAAATCAACGTAGGATCATAGAACAGCAACGTGGCAAGAAGGCTAAGGATGTGCCGCAGGTCTGGGCTTTATATAAAGAGGTGATGGACTATTATGATGCAGGCATGAAAGTGCCCGACGATGTCACATTGCTACTCTGCGATGACAACTGGGGCGATGTGCGCCGTGTGCCTAAGGCTGCCGACCGCAACAGAAAGGGCGGTTGGGGTCTTTACTATCATGTCGACTATGTTGGTGCGCCACGCAACAGCAAATGGATCAACGTCACCCCTACTCAGAATATGTGGGAGCAGCTCACCCTGGCTTACGATTATGGCATAGACCGCCTGTGGATTCTTAATGTGGGCGATCTCAAACCGATGGAGTATCCTATACAGATGTTTATGGATATGGCTTGGAATCCCAAACAATACAGGGCCGACAACATCACAGACCACACACGCAAGTTCTGTTCAGAGCAGTTCGGCGAGAGCAATGCCGACGAGGCCGCACGCCTACTCAACTTATGCTGTAAGATGAACGGCCGCTGCACAGCCGAGATGCTGACCTCGCGTACCTATAATATCCATACCGGCGAATGGTCAGAGGTCGTAAATCAATACACCAAACTCGAGAACGAAGCTCTGCGTCTGTTCATCAACTTAAAACCGGAGCAGCGTGATGCCTACCGCGAAATCATCCTATTCCCCATCCAAGCCATGAGCAATCTGCATTACATGTATTACGCCCAGGCCATGAACGACAGTCTGTATAAGGCAGGCAATCCCGATGCCAACAAATGGGCCGACGAGTGCAAAAATGCATTCCACCGCGACTCGTTGCTTTGCTATCAGTACAATCATGATATAGCAGGGGGCAAATGGAATGGCATGATGACACAGAAACACATCGGCTACAGGATGTGGGCAGATATGTTCCCACACGACATGATGCCGAAGGTAAATTACATCTCAATAGGTGATAAAGACGGCGGATATGTCTTTGCGGGCGACAAAGGTTTTGTATCTATCGAGGCCGAGCATTACTTTGCCAAACACGATGGCAAAGCCAAATGGACGGTAATACCATACATGGGTCGCACATTAAGCGGTATAGCAATGATGCCATACACGAGTGATGTCAAAGGTGGCAGTTTAACTTACAGATTCCGAACCAACAAGAGTGGCATAGCCAAGGTCAAGGCTCATATAATAGTTAAGTCCACGCTCGACTTCCTTAATTGCGGTGGTCTGAAGTACAATGTCAGTATTGACGGAGGAGCACCTCTAACGGTCAATTTCAACAAAGACATGAACGAGAAGCCTCAAAACATAAATTCCAAGTACTACCCTGTTGTAGTAGGCAGAGTTGTAGAGAGTGTAGTAGATTTGCCAATCAGCGACACCGCCGGCGACGTGCATTCTTTCACTATCAGTCCGTTAGATCCGGGCATCGTTATAGAGAAGATAGTAATAGACTGGGGAGGTTATCAACCATCCTACCTTTTCGGCAATGAAAGTGCTAAGACTCTTTCATTACAGTAGACAGAAAGTATTATCGGGGGCGATTTCTTAATCGCCGTCCGCTAAACCATAATGAATAAGTCCAACCCATTGAAACACATGAGTTGGACTTATTTATTTCCCGGATTAGCATATTATTCAAGTCCCACAAGGAGACCGTCTTGAATATCAATTCTTTCTGCTTGTGGATGCTTTGGTAATCCGGGCATGCGCATAATGTCTCCAGCTACAGCCACAATCATTTCGGCACCGGTGTTTATGACAAGGTCACGAATAGTGAATGTGAAGTCCTTTGGCACACCATATCTCTTTGCATCGTCGCTTAGTGAATATTGTGTCTTAGCAATACATACAGGATAATTGCTTAGGCCCCATTCATCAACGCGCTCAAGAGCTTTCTTTGCCGACTTTTTGAATACCACGTTGCTAGCACCATATACATTCTTTGCGACACTGGTAATCTTGTCTTTTATGCTATCAGTTTCGCTATATGTGAATTTAATATCTCCAGAAGGATTGTTTGATATTGTGTCTATGGCTAACTGTGCAAGTTCCAAACATCCTTCACCGCCTTTCATGTAAGCCTCATTCATAGCGAATCCTACTCCACATGCTTTACAGTGTTGCCTCACGATATTTATTTCTTCCTCCTTATCGTTGCTGAATCTGTTTAAGGTAACAACTACGCTTTGTCCCATATTGCGCATGTTACTGATGTGCTTATCCAGATTTTCAAGTCCGGCTTTTACGTTGTCGATATTTCCGTTGTTAGAATCTCCAACCAGCATACCTCCGTGCATTTTCAGTCCCATAATAGTAGCCACAATAATAGTAAGTTTAGGCTGTATTCCTGCTTTTCTGCATTTAATATCAAGGAACTTCTCTGCACCAAGATCTGCACCGAATCCGGCTTCTGTTACAACATAGTCACCGAATGTCATTGCCATTTTTGTTGCTAGAATACTGTTGCATCCATGGGCGATATTAGCAAAAGGACCACCGTGAATAAATGCTGCTGTTCCTTCTATTGTCTGTACAAGGTTTGGTGATAAAGCGTCTCTCAGTAAAACAGTGATAGCTCCACCAACACCAAGATCTTTCACTTTGAATGGTTTGTTGTCGAATGTCACTCCAAGTAAAATATTCTCAATTCTAAGTCTCAGGTCTTCTTCGTCTTTAGCCAAGCAAAGTATAGCCATGATCTCACTTGCAGGAGTGATATCAAATCCGCTTTCTGCAACAACGCCGTTAGTCTTGGGGCCAAGACCTGTAGTGATACATCTCAAATTGCGGTCGTTGATATCAAGAACTCTTTTCCAGAGCACCTCTTTTAGAGCGAAACCTTCCTCGCGGTGTTGATAAATGTAATTATCAAGCAATGCCGCAATCATGTTATGAGCAGAAGTAATTGCATGGAAATCACCTGTGAAATGCAGATTAATTCTATCCATTGGCAACACCTGTGAATAACCTCCACCGGTAGCACCGCCCTTCATGCCGAAGCAAGGACCAAGACTTGGCTCACGAAGAGCCAATACTGATTTTTTGCCCAGTCTGTTCATTGCCATTGATAAGCCAATGCATACTGTGGTTTTTCCGATGCCGGCCTTAGTAGGGCTTATAGCAGTAACAAGAATAAGATTACTTTTGGCAACTTTGTCAGCGTCAATAAGTTTCAATGGTACTTTGGCAATATACTTGCCATAGTTTTCCAGATCCTCACTTGGTAATTCAATCCTTTCCGCAATCTTTTCAATGCGTTCCAATTTGCATTCACGTGCAATTTCGAGTTCCGTTTTCATTTATTTATTGTATAGTAATGTTTGTGTATTCTCAGTCTGTGATGTCCCTGTCTATATTTAATACATCTTTTTCCATAAAGCTCACTAATATCAATACTTCGTTAAATAATTACTTAACTATCTTATATCAATGGAATACATCAACAAAGCTTAGTATGTAAAATTTGATCAAGTGACTGATTTTCAGTAACTTTATGTTTTCTACCCATTAGTTAAACATGGGAATATCAAGAGCACTTAACCAATAGATGAATATCTGTAGAGATGCCTTTGATGGATCGGCTGCAAAGTTAAATAAAAGTTTTAAATCTGTCATTATTGAAACCCTACTTTTATTTATGGTCATACCAAGAAAAATAAATTTCACATAAAACATAGTATGTTTCAATTCAAATTCATTTAATAGTACGGTATCTAATTAAAAATAGTTTTTAAAAGCATTGTCTAACTAAAATAAATTAATGGAATAACAATCGAAAAAATGCAAATATTAGATAGTATTAAAATATAAGGTTGATAATTTATAAACTATTTCAAGATTATATAACAAAAGAACAACAATAATATTCATTTCATATGGATTTTGTGATTTACAAATCAACCCAAATACATTAAAAAGAAGTAGACACATTTATAAATAATGTGCCTACTTCATTCATTAAAGTCGCTATCCAAGCAATGTCTGATTACTTAATCACACACCAAATTTCCTGCTTAGTCTCAATGGCAGTATCAAGATAGTCTTGGATATTTTCCATCGCCTGCCTACTCCTCAATACCAAACCGCGGATGGTGTTATAACCTACGAGAATGCAGCCCTGAGTGTTCTTGGGCGTATTGCCCTGATGTATCATTACACCCTCAAAGTTAGGCACATCCATAAGATATGGCATTTTCATACCGAATTTTCTCGATAGCTTCATCAGTATTCTGTATCGCCCCTCGGGTATGGCCGTCTTGCCTAGCACCTTTTCATCCTTGTTCCAGTCTATGCAGTGCGGCTCTAGCGTGTCGCATATCCTGTGGCCGTTTATTGTCAACCTGCCTATCGTGTACTCAGCCTTCTTGGCTATTCTTGTAATTATTATTTCCATTGTAGTTTCTTAAATTTGTTTTTACCGATTTTTTCTACCAGTCCGTTTTGTTTCCATCTCCATAGTACCTGTTTTACAGGACTCTTATAGCCCGCCTGCATGCGCAGAAGCACAAGTTGCTCTACCGTGAACTCATCAGGCAGTGAACCCAATAAGGGTTGATAATAAGTAGTTTTTTCCTTCGCCGAACAAAGACTTTCACCTTCCATCATCAGGTGGTTCATCTCTTCGCCGAACAGGTCCAACTGCTCTGCAAGCGCATAACTTGCCACCCATGTGGCGAATTCTATGGCCTCGTCGGTCTCTTCTTCATCAGAAAGCAGCACGGCCAGTAGTCCTGCCCTAAATCCGATTACAGCCGAGCGGCGGCGGAAGATGTCGAGCGCGGGGTTCTCTTGTGTCTCCAGATACTCCAGACGACGAGCTTCGAGCCAGCCCCATATGGCCTGTTTTACACGGGGGATGTCGAACTCCACGGGGTCTGATTGAGGCAGTTTGCCCGATGCATTGTCCGGTTCATCCGCATTGCCTATGGCCTCCGATTCTTTTTCGGGAGTTTCCCGACCAAGAGCCATCAACTTCTCCACCCATTTTGCCACTTCTGCCTCTTCGTCTTTCGTCAGTCTACCGAATATAGGCATCTGAGCGCCTAGCATATCAGGCAGTTGCGAGAAGCACACACGGCTCACCAGTCCGCCCTCCACGTCGTTATAATATCGGTGTACCGCCACAGGAGTACCGCACGTCAGCGTGTTGTAAAACACCTTGACCATTGCGCTCCACGAGTTGTCGCTCATATAGTCCTGACCGCAGATAGAGTTGTCGAATGCCTGTCGCATGATGTCGTCTTTCTGACTCCATGCCCCACTCTTTCTGCCTTTGGATAGCGTGTCTATTTCCTCCGCATAAGTAAAGAGATGCTCGCTCTCAGAACAGTCCAACCGTTTGAACAGCATGGCGTTGGATATGGTGGCAGGCACTATGCGGATCTTTGCGCGAGGGTCTTCGGGCTGTTGCTTGGAGTTTTTGCGCGCCTTCTTCTCTTCCATCCATCGGCGCTCCTTCTCGCGCTCGTCGTTGTCTTGCTTTTGCAGTCGTCCGAGCAACATATCGACCAACTTTCGTGTACAACTCTTTCCGCTCGCCTGTGGCGCAACGATACACGTTAAGAACGACAGCAAATGCTCAGCTCCGTCAAAATATCTTGCCCTTGCACGTGTGGCCAGAGTGCCGAGGATAGGCATAGCAGACATCAGGATGGCGGCGCGGTATTCTTGCGGATAACTCTTGGTAAGCAGGTCTAACAATCGCGGCAGATGCTCTGGTAAAGGGGGTGTCTTATCATTGGCAGATGATGGGACTATGATTTTTGCGTCGGCCTGTTCTATACCTGCCGCAGCATCAGCTGTAGCCGCATTCATCTCCATTTGCTGTGATGTAAGCAGGCGTAGCGTCTGTCCCAGATGTGGCGGCAGTTCTGTGCGACGCACAGTCGACAGAGCCGATTGTACCGTTTGCGCCACCTCTTCTTCGCTCATTCCCCATCTTGGCACTACCTGCATTAATCTTGATTGTGAGAAGTCGCAGATATATCGTAATTGACGCACCAGATTGTAAAGTGTGGTATTACGCTCACCCTCAGCAGGTTCGCCGTCTACACCCTGTGCCAATAGCAGTCTGTCAATGATCAACTTAAAAGGTATGCCTTTGAAGTTGGGTTCGTCTACCATTTCTTTTGCTGATTCCACACACTCACTTGCTGTTTTTTCTGTTGAGACCTGAGACTTGAGACTTTTTTTCGGTTTTACATCGTTTTTCTGTTGCTTTGCTTCAGCTCGTTCATCCACAGTTTTAGTCTCTGTATGCTGATTTTCGTTTTCACCAAACAGCCTCTCCTCGTCTATCATCAGCACATACGCCTCGGGCACTGCAAACGAAATCCTTGCAAGATCTTTCGTGCACCCGTCGTATTGTTCGATGCCCAGTTGACCGGCAAACCACAGTTGCGCCTGTGCGATAGTCATGCCTTTAGGTGTGCGAAACACATATCTCAGTCCGCGGGTCGACGGGGTGATGTGAGCCAGCACCACACCGATGCCTTTTATCTTCTCGGCCGTCTCACCAAATGTGGCCTTGGGGTCGTCCAGATCATCCACATCAAACATGCAGAATCCGCTCTCCTCGGCACTTGTGTTGTGCCTCTTGCCGTCGGTATAGTGCGCTTGAAAACAGAACGCAGGCAAGCGTTTCTTCAACCGGGCCACCTCATCCCACAGCGCCTTCTCGTCCTTTTCGAGAGCCGCAAGGTCGCCCGGTTCGGTGGTAGCGGCTATCTGCCGCTCCACCTCTTCTATCTTCGTCTTTACAATATCAGCTATCTCCCTGCACGTCTGCACCACCACTTGCGAACACAAGGTATTGTGTAATATTTCTTTTGTACAAAGAATAGGTTTGCTATTAAATCTACTTACAATATCGAACATTTCAACTCCTCTCTTTTCTTCATGATTACCTCCACAGCGCTATCCATCTCGTCATCCAGAGCATCCTCTATTTCAATGTTTTCCATGGTCAAAGGCATTTTTACGTGTACCAGAAACGAACGACTCGTCATCTCCACTCTCAGAGTACCATTGTCGTGTATTTTCTCCCTCATAGGCGCCATCTGCATATGTTTCAGCATCTGCGAGGGGGTGAACGTCAGTCCGCCGTCAATCAGATATTCCATGCGTCCCATTCTCTGCACTTTTTTTGGCAGATTAGGTTTGTCGGCTTGCGCTTCGTCAGCCTTAAATTTCACTATTCCCTCTTTATTTATTGTGGTCGTACCACAGAGACTTATGCTATCAGTCTCGATTTTTATTTCGTCCATTTGTTTATTTTTTTTAGAACGTTATCAGGCTTTTTGCCCGCAGTAATAGTAATTCGGATGTACGTATTTCTCCCCCTTCTGGTCTCTCCTATTCCTCCCTTTTGATTAGGGAGGTGTCACGAAGTGACGGAGGATAAGTAACAACCGGAAGATTAATTAAAGAGTAGAGCCCTTTATTGTAGCCTAACCGAATAAGCATTCATCCTCATCCAACCAACTATTTCATCAACAGCCTTATCTACTGAATCAGCCATTAAAATAAAGTCATCCATCCTCTTCAACACCATTTCTATCCGGAAGCAGCCACCACCAAGTGTAAGTTCCGCAATACGAGTGCGGTGCAACACCTTACGTTTACCCTCGTGTAGCGGCATCATATACCGTAGTCTTTCAGCCATGTTGTAACAATCAAAACTACCGGCCAACCATTCACCGGCCATGCGCATCTCTTTTTCCGCCCGGTCGGCAGCCCTCAGCATTCCAAATTCCATTGGAAATCTAAAGTTCACTACCACATCACGTTCGTTCAAATCCATGGTCGTAAAATAAGCCGCGAACACAGTTTTTTCGTTCTTTCCTAATATCTTCATCATGATAATTCTACTTGTGTAAATATAAATACAACATTATACTCTATCTATTATCTCCTCATCAGTCATTCAGTGCACTGCCTCAGGCACAGGCAACTGTGCATACTTCATGCCGATAGCCCTCAGTTCAGAGAACCAACGTCCCTCATATTCGCGGCTCGACATCCCGACGCCAACCTCAACCGTGCGCCCTGTTTGTTGCGCCCAAGGTACAAGTTCGCCAAATGCAGTCAGCGCCAAAGTCTGCGGATAAGCCTCAATGGTTTTGATAATAATCGTACATTTTGTAATACACTGTCCGTCACGTCCCTGAAAACTCTCAGCGGGAGTAGCACCCGCAATTCTTGCAATTACTGTTGTAATCATTTTATTATTATTTTAAATTTACTTTCTCTTTCAATTTTCACCCCAATAAATATTATAGAGGTGCTGAATAATTATCCCGCTCTATAAGTGGAAGTATTCCCTCTTTTTTCAGTTTATGATAGATGAATAGTCGTCCCTGTTGCGTCCAGCGTGTGTACATTTTGGCTCCTTGCGAACCATCAAACTTTAAATATGTTACAGTATTACTCTGTACATAGCCCATTGTCTTAAAACTCGCATACAGAATCCACTGCTCATTCTGGCGGAATTGAACATTCATATCTCTCAACAGTTCGTTAAACGCACGGGCACTGTATCCATAATCCTGAGCAATCTGAGTTATTGTAACCGTCTGCTTCGAAGTGAGCACCATAGCACAATAGTCTGCCATCGGTTTTATCTCATCTATCTTACGTGTCAGCATCAGTCGTTCGCCTTCTGCATTCTGTCGGGCTATCCGTTCCTGTTTCAGAGCAGAGAGTAGAGAGATGCCAAAATCAGGATTCTTCATTATGCGTTCTATAGTATCATCCGTTGCATACGCTCCATGCTTACGGATGGACGGAAGAACATCTGAAGTTACCCACTTTCGAAACTTTCTAGCCTCAGGTTTTCGCGAATCAAAAATAGTGTCGTAAAGCCCATCCTCATTTACGAAGATCAGCAAGTTTTTTCTTCCTCGTATATCTTTCACGCTATGTTTTGAAAACATACCGTCGCTAATACGACGTTTTACATTAGGAGCTTCCAAATCCAGAGCTTTGCATACATCCGACAGACAGAATAGCGGTTCGCCGTTGTCATCAAGAATAATGCGAATTTGACCGAAGTCTTCATTCTTGAAAATTTGTATTTCCTTCATAATTATATTATTTATGTTAGAATGTTTGTCCGAGATTTGGAGCTGGCCAGTCATCCGCATCCCTTGGACGATGTCTTGAGGATTGTGATCCCGTTGACAAATAAAAAACCGGTACAACCTCTTTCGAGATTGCACCGGCAAAATTACAATGATATATTTTTAATGAAGATTAGGTAACCTTACTATCGGGATTACCTAATCTATTATTTAATTTGAGTTCGACGAATTCAATACTGTGTGAATAGTATGTTCTACAGAAAAAGGCTTATTTCTTATGAAATAAAAGACAAGCGCCTAAAGTACTAAACGTATTCTATATAAGGCTTTCAATTGTTTTTATACCTTGTATTTGCAATTTGTATTATCTTCTTAATTGCATCATTGACATTTTTTATAACAGTTTCTTTCTTGAATGCCTTGTGGATGTGTCCTATCCTAATTACCGGACATACTCAATAGTTTACTATATGCCCTAAAAATTAATATCTGCTGTTTTTATCAACATACTTGAAATAACCTCAACTCAGTATATCCTTGTACATTTTGCTGAATGTACGGTGATATTTCTGCTTAAAGTAATACTGAAAAATGTCATCTTTCGTTTGTCTGATAGTCTTCTCATCATCGTTGCCGTATACCAATTTGGCTATCTCTTTAATGTGGGTATCGGTAAATCTCTGTTTTAAATCCATCAATCTCAGAGCTTCTATCTTATGGTAATTATAGCGATCTTTCAGTTTGAAAAAGTCAACCTCTTCCTCGTACTTCTTTTCTCTTGAACAGTCAAATTCAATTGAATAGTCATTCTTATTGTCAACATAAGAAGTCGTTGGGGTGAGGGGAGCAACGGTTATTGAAACACTCTCGTCAAACTTGTAATCATCACAAGTTGGACTAAATAAACACATTTCATCAATATCTTTTATGCCAAGAACTTTGCTACCTTTTAACTTCCCATTGCAGACTTGGCAAGACGGAACAAAGTTAAAGAGAGACAAAGCTACAATAGGACAAGAACTCTTATTAAGGACATGGTCAAGATCGAAGTGGTTTTTCTCTTCGTTTGCAAATTTCTTCAACATATTATTAAACTTAGGCTTAAAATAAACGCCCCTGCTTTCAAAATCCTTCGCATCTACAAATTTACGTTCATCTCTTTTACTCACGATTGATATTGGGGTCTTCTTATTCCCGCCCAAGCGCTGGTGCAACATCTGCTCGCTCGCTGTATTTAGGAAATCCAACAAGGTGGCTTCATCAGAAATATCTAGACCGTAGCTATTTACATACGACATGTCACAATAATAGCATGTGCTAAGGTCTAAATCATCCTTATGCTGCATGAAGAATTTCGCTATTTTAGGCTGGTTTGTTTTATAATTGAATAGATTCTTCAATTTCTTTTCCATTTTTGCATCCACCCCTAAGCTAATATATTTCAAGTAAATCTTGGCAAGTGTTCTGAAATCAGCCTTGATAATTTTCTTAATGTCAGAATCGAAGTCCCCTTGTTTTATAATGTGCTTCTTCTCCATTTCCCCAAGAAGTTCTGTCCACTTAGTTTGCTTTTCAACAAGTTTGTCGAATATTTTGATATACTCGTCGGCAAGAGTGTCTCTGTCTTTATACTCAATCTTTCTCATCTTCATTTAGATTTTTCAGTTTTTTCTCAATCTGACTTTTTTCTGAATCGATCTCATTTATACGTTTCTGTAGTTCTTCTTTTTTAACTGATACTAGCCACATTTTCAGCAGAGCCTGTTTTGCTTTCTTTTGTATATGTTCATCTCCAATGTGATCAACAAGATACTGATACGCCTTTAAATCTTCTTTGCTCAAAACTAACTTAGAATTGTTCTTTAGTTCTCTATATTTGTTAAAAAAATCCGTAATTTTTTCTTGTGCCAGCTGACCGACAGTATACTTCATAAAAAAACTTTTGTTAAGCATATCATATATATTTGAACAAAGTGTTTCTCCAAAATCTTCATCACCACCATCTTCTGGAAGTTTTAAAAACATAATATTTGACTTTGGTATGTCGCTTATAATAAAAGGTGAGTGCGTCACTATTAGTATATTCACACCTTCAATGTGGTTCAGCGAGATGTTCTTTAGTGCATTAATAAGATACGATAAAAAACATCGTTGCAAGTCTGGATGATAATATAACTCCACTTCATCAAATATTGCATTGATGTAACGGTATTTTATATCTGAATTTACTTCCTTACCTTGCTTAACATCCCTATCCCAAACTGAATTAACATTCACTAGATGATAGACAAAGTTACTAATGGTATAAGTCAGCTGTCTTTCACCAGAACTCAACCCTTCAAATGGTATAACATTTTTGTCATCGTATGTTCCATCATCTTTGATATCTTCATTCTTGACTAAACGAAAAGCTGTTTCAAAGATTGGTGGTGGAACCAAATCTGACTTTGTCGCTTTAGGGAATATTTTTTTAAGTTTCTCCAAGGCTTCATTGGTCATATTATCCAATACAGCAAAATCGTAAACGCTCCCTTTTTTATAAGGAAAGTACATACCAGACCTGAGATAATTTACAGTCCGTCTGAGTTTGACTGTTATATGACTTTCATCAAGTATTAAGTTGTCAAGATAACCTTTTAATTTTGTCTTGTCATACAGTTTCATATCCAGAAAACGTTTTGCGCTTTTGTATATATTATACGTGCGGAAAATTTTAATTGTCTTATAAGCTAAATAGTTGTAAGCTCTTTTGTTTTTGTTAGTTTCTGGTCCTATTAAATTAATAAAATATTCTTTGATATCATTGCATATAGTTTCCAAATTAGCATAAAGGTTAGTATTTGGTCTTATATTTAGATTTGACTCAATATTTTTTTTATTCCAGTCATATTTGCAGAATGATAAAGATAAGCCTACGATCTTTAAGCTTTTGTTAATGTCACGAAACGGAAATTTGCCATCGCTATCTTGATAAAAAATCATGGAAAGCAAACGGTCTCTTGCTCTTTCATTTTCATTAGCGCCGTTCAATACACCTTCTTCACGCATTGGGTTCAGCACAATAGGTGTTTGGTAGCCATCGTTCTTATGGAAAAGACCAGTATGCCAGAATCTGTATTGTGACTTGGCTGGTAATTTTTTATATTCATTCTCTCCCATAATATGTGAAAGTCTTTTGCCTTCGGTTTCCTCACTCATATAGTCGCGGTAGTTGTAGGCATAAATGGAATAATTAAAAATACAGGTGTAGAACAACTCCGACAATTCAGTCCGCAGGTCTGGCTTGGGATTCAAAGGCTGGTCTACGTCTTTTTTATTTGAAATAATCAGCTGTACACTTTCAGCTGTTTTGATAAAATTTGTATTTTTATTGTCATTTTCTTTTTTTTCGTATATATCAATACTAAGCAAACGACCACGCGACTTTATTACTTTAATTTTTTCGCTCTGTAAAATCATTAGGTCTGCATATAAATAATCAACATAATGTAAATGCTCGGCAGACGAGTATACATAATTTTCGCCGATAATGGAAGCTCCTACATTATTAATTATTCTAATTATAAGGTCTAGTATAGTACTCTTACCTGCCCCATTCTTGCCAACAATAGAAGATACAGAAACGGACATATTATTAGAGCCATATAATACTTCATCATCATTAATAGTATTAGACACCCTGATAATATCAGCACCATACGTTACTCCATCATAGAAGTATTGCCAATTGGTATTTCCAAAAAAACGCTTTTGTATTCTTTTTACTCTTTCTATTTCTTTCTCCGATAGATGATCAACAGGAAGATCGGCTCTAACACCTAATATTTTAAAACTTGATTTCATCTATTTTAATATTTTAATTAATATATTTTAATCATTCTACTATTCGACAAATATAGATATTTGATGCCATCTTGCATTAATTAACAAACAAATATAACAAATAAATATCACTATGTTTGCAGAGAACAAAGTTACTGAAAAATTCTGTACAATGTATGATTTATAAAAAGTTTTTTATACCCTGATGAAAAAATATATTTCAAAGGTTATCAACATAAAAAACGACATCATCAAGGTAGTTAACAGAATATTTTAAGGAAATAAGCGTTATAGAGACTCTCAATTACAAACTTAAGGAAACAGCATAAATTGTAAACTCAAGGCATAAAACAATTGAGAGCCTCATAGTAAATACTTTTGGGGCTTTAGATGCTTATTTTTTTTCAGAAGAAACCTACCTTTTCTGTATAATATACTATTAACACTATTCTGAATTTATAGAATTCAGGTTATTTTTTATGTCTGCTATCCATAGTGTTTTCCAAGTCACTAAAGATTTCATTAAGACTGTGCTTGATATTAAATTTATTAATAGCCTGTGATATAGCCTTTGCTTCAGTTCCTAGTCCGTACTTCATGATATTTTTTATTGCCATGTCACGGTTTATATTTCCACTTTCCAGTTTAAAATATCCGTTATAGAACATAGCTTCTAACACCGCAATTACATATTCTTTCTTACCATCTGCTATTCTTATTGGCGACTTAGCAAGAGGTTCTGTTCCAGACATTGTATCTCCATCCACAGTATCCAGCAACTCGTCTATATCACTAGATATAGATACGCTGCCTACGAAATAATCTGTGATAAAGTCTTTTACTTTACGACTTTCTACATATCCGAACCCTTTTCTGAATTCTTTGTCAAGGATTGTGTTTATCTTATTATCATGTTTCTCTATAGAGCGCTTAAGCAATCCTACCGCCGTAGAATATTTAACGTTTTCACCTCTCACCAGAATTTCTACCACACCTTGTATAATAGAACTTACAGCTAGGCAGATGTCAGCATCTTCAGCACCATCTAACTTATCGTTAAAATAGAGTTGTAAATCCTCCCAAAGACAGTCACAATAACTCCTTGCCTCCAGATCTGTATAACCAATAATACTATCTATTGTGAACATACAATGATAAAAAAGTTCACAGGGAGACAAGGTAAAAGTTTTAGCCCTCTGACCTAGATGAAGACACGGACCACGAAAAGCCTTATAGATTATATTGTCTTCATACCTACCTTCTATGGCCTTTATTTCGTTTTTGCTGAATTGGTTCTTCATCATTATAGTCTTTCAGTAGTTCGTGTATACGATCTAACCATACCGTAAGCGCAAAGTTTCCATCCACGCTCTCATAGTTAAAATCTTTTTCTCCAATCTCAAATTTTTCTATCACGCCATCTTCTACACCAAACTGTGCCATTATATCCATTCCATACTTATATACGCCGAATTTTCTAAATTTCACAGTCAGGTCATAACCCTTCTGTGTCATACATATATTAGCCATATTAGTAAGGTCATCATACAAGTCATCCAGTTTTACTTCGCCCTCCCCTTCCGCATTCAGAGTAACAGCAGCCTGACTTTCAGACTTCTTTGCCAAAGCCGAAACTACAGTAATTATATCCGATGGATTAGGTTCTCGAAGTTCATCTTCTGATGAAAAATCTAAACGAACTTGTTTCACTACATCCTTAAACTTACTTCTTACATCATTTACAACCGTCCAAAACTGGTTTTTGTCCTTATGTTCCTTGTGCAATTCTAGTCCAATACCATATGAACTAAGATTAATGCAAAAAGCTCTCTCGAATATTGTTTTAACTTTATCCGGATTGCTGTCGAAAGCCGATGATTTCTCAATTGCGATAAACTGCCTGCCCGGGCGATTATCTATAACTATGTGGCAAAAAGGATGATGCTCATGCGTAAAATCTTGTTTATGGTTGATCGTGTGTTTCACCTTATTATTTTCTATTGTCATAAGGATCACATTATTCCAAAGAGCCAAAATCTCATTATCGTAAGATTCTAACTCGCTAGTCATATTATCACCATTACCCGACGACTTCACCACCGTCATTTTTACGTTGCTTTTTGCTACGAAAAAACTCCCGAAGCATTCTTCCGGAGTTTTATAAGGGGCTCGTTTAGCTCTTGCTTTAACTTCTGCATCCTCAAAGATATCTTTTCTGCCCTCTAATACAGTTAATTTGTATTTATATATCGCAAATATTGGCATCTATAAAGAGTTTATTTGTTTATTATTGTTATTGCATTTCTACTACACGAATTACAATACACAAAAGCATTTTGCAATTTCATTTTCAAAATGAAGCACAAAATTAACGAAAAAATATTTAAAAACCTAATATTTATTGAGAAATAATCACAATATATAAATTAATACATTCACTTCGGTATTTACCAAAATATTAAGAATTGCATTCACAAGAGTTATACCTCATTAATTAAATGTTCAAGAATGCTACCTAAATGATATTCCACCATCCCTTCGTTATAAGTGATATCAGTCACTTCTACTATTGCACTCTCGCTATTTTTATTATATCCCACGTGTAGACGAATGACATCATAACGTCTAAGATACCGCTTGCCATCTGTTTCATCTATATAAGTATACTTATTAAGTTTCGTTTGCTTCAATTCACGGTATTCTATTTTCTTTTCGCCTTTCATAATCTCATCAAAGAATACTTTCTTAATGTTCAGCGTCAAAACCTTCATACCCGTTGTGTCAAATACAGACTCTGACTTGACAATTGTCTTTTCCAAACACATCATCTGCGAATTATATGAATATTTAGTAATACTCCCATCCAATATTTTCTTGATAATTGTATCAATTACAGGCAGAGGTACCACATACCATTCTTTTGGATGACATACATTACCGGCGTTATCTGTTATACTTATTTGCATCTGAACAGTATCAAGCACTTGATGAATCAATGTTTCAAATACATGACTGTTCAAGTTTACTATCTTGTAAGAAGCTTCTATTTTTACAGGTGCCATAAGATAAGTAGGGTCTTTTGCTGCATCTGTGATTCTTTCTTCTACAGTATTTACGGTGAAACCTATCTTATAAAGATATTTCTGATTAGCAATCTCAGGAACCTGTGAAAGTGAACTCAACACATAGATATATCCGGTCACTTTATCTTCAGTAGATAGACGGCAATCAGCCATCATTGATTGGTCAGTTTCCTCTTGCGTTTCAGTGATGGCATAGCCATTACCTACCACACTTTTACGAAGTGTCTGAAGTAATATATCAGATTCAGTTCCATTTTCGAATATACAACGAGTACGGCCATCCATCAAGCCATTTGTTGACTTACTCAATTCACCTGTTTGCTCCAGCAATAGTATTTGTCCTTCAATCACATAGAAATGTCCGGCACTAAAATTATAAGTTTTTGTCACCTTAATCAAGCTGCGTCTACCTGCTTTCAGATCGGCATGTACTTGATTGAATAGATCCTGATAATTTCCGAAGTTTTCGCAAACTTTTCGTTGAGCAACATAATCAGGTTTACTTTTCTCAACCTGGACCCTTTTCATATCGGCAGGTATATCAAAGAGCGATTTCTCTTTGTCTGATATATCCAATATTGGATCATTCAATATTTCATCAAGTTCTTTATCAATATCCATTTTAGTCCTCCTTCAATAGGTTTAAACGGTCATAAGCTTCCAATCCGGCACTTTTATCTCGTCTCAATGCTGCTAAAGAGCGAGCCATAATTTTCTCTTTTAAATCACCGTCGTTTTGCGGTATTCGATTGCCGTTAGCCTCCGACCAATCTGCTATCTCCAGAAGAGTTTTAACCCTTCTGTCATCTGCTGTGATTGCGGCTGCCTTAGGGCGGACATTATCCAGAATTGGATCATCAAATAATTTCAATAATTCATTAGGCCATTCCATAGTTATTCTTCTTTTTCAGGTTCATAATCCAATCCCATCATCTTACGTATTTTGAGATTCTTAATTATTTGCAACGCACAAGCTAATTCACATGTTTTCGGATTAGGATCATTAACCGAAGGCTGTTGGCCATCATGCTCTGCCATCCACCTTCTCAATGGACCTTTAAAAAGCTTGATAGCCATTTCTATTGGCATATCAAATTTCTGTTCAGCAATCGTATCTTGAATAATCTTAAGTGTAGGCGCATCCACTGTTTTCGACAGTACCTGATAAGCACGCTGGAACGGATTGATGGTATCTATCAGATTGATACTTAATTTGTCTATATTAATAAAACGGTTGGTCAGTTTAAGCAGACGATTTCCTTCGCTCTCCTGTTCATCATCATTGACTTTAATATCAGTAATGTCTATAGGATTACCCTTTTCATCCACAATATCATTACCCTTTATTATTGTATCAAGTAGTACACGTTGACGAACCTCCTCCACTTCAGATTCTGTCAGGTCAGGATATTTTTCACGTATCACTTTCGGAATCAGATGTTGTGTGATAGCTTCAGCTGTAGTGCTTCCGCTGATAGCTTTCACCACCAAGTCATCTTGCAGTATGCTAGCTTTTAGGTCGTCTAGCTGTTCTGCTACTATCTGCTTGGTTTTAACACTTGAGAGAGGTTTAAGTCCCTCAACAACTATTGTATGGACAGTGTCGTCATCTTGGTCTGTTTTATCCTCTTTAGTAGTTTTAAAATGCCAACTTGGAGCCATAACCTGCTCCATTAACAAAGAAGCTGTTATGGCCTTCAGAAAATCGTTTACTGCCACCTTTACGTCAGGCTGATCTGCATCAGGCATGGCTATCATATTGATAAAACGCGCTGTTTCCTTGCCTTCACTATCGCGAGTGCATCTACCAATAATCTGCACTACCTCTGTCAGTGAACCTCTTACACCAATAGTAAGACAGGTGTCACACCATTCCCAGTCGAAACCTTCTTTGGCAGTACCGAGAGCAATTATGATATCCATATCATCTGCCTTCTTAATCTTATCTAGATAAGCATAAACTCTATCACGTGTTTTGGCATCATCATCCACCAAGTCTGCCACCTTCAGCAGTCGCCCATCCTTTGTACGAAGCGTATATATACCATTATTGTAGTCGTGCTTCACTTCTTCACCTATCAGGTGCATTATCTCTGCCACTTCAGAGTACTTGCCTCTTGCCGTAGATGCTCTACTATTAACAGAAGGTATGTGTATGATGGTCTTATGGTGTGTGTCCAGCACTTCTGTGAGATGATCGAGATATACCCCTTTATAAAAATGATAGCCAAGTACAAGATTTTTCAAATAATTGTATCCGTTCAACTGTTGATAATAGTTATAAGTGACGGGATAAAACTTTGCTTCGTCTTCGGCTCTTAATACAGGTATTCCGTCTCCACGAAAGTAACTGCCTGTCATAGCTACAATATGTCCTGTAGAGCTGTTCATCACACGGCGCACAATATCGCCCAATCCACTATTCGCATCAGCACTCGTATGGTGGAACTCATCAATAGCTAGCAGGCAATCATTCCAGTCAGCGTCATCAAGCTGTTTCATGGCATTGCGGAGTGTGGCATGAGCACAAACCAGAATCTTACTTTCAGAACCATACATGAATTCACAGAATCTGCCGGCCTTATCATTTTCGTTTACACCCGACGAACACAAGTCAAAATAAGGTGCAACTTTCCAATCGGCGAAGAATCCTGATTTGATCAGATTGGTATTTCTGAATGACCGGCCAATACTCTTTTCGGGTACAGCCACAACAATTTTCTTAATACCCTGATTAGCTAATTTGTCAAGTGCAATAAACATCAATGCGCGACTCTTTCCACTTGCCGGAGGAGCTTTTATAAGCAAGAATCGTTTATCTCTAAATTGATATGCCTTAGCTTGCATTTCGCGCATACCTAAAGCATCTACATTGGCAGACCGCCCGGTCTGAGCATATTTGATATCTACGAAATTGTTATTATTCTGCATGGTCCTTTATATTCTCTAGTAAATTGTTCAGTTCATCCAAATCATCTTGATCAGCTTTCTTTGCATCCTCGATTTTCCGTCTTTTGTCGAACTCGTCAAATCTGGTGGCGGCAATCTTTTCCATTTCTGCGTTAGAAATACTCCCTTTCGATTTAAGTATATCCTTACCTTGAAATGATAATAAGCCGTTTACATTTTCCCGCCAGAAATCTAACGTAAGGTCTTTACGCTCTTTCACCCTCATTTCTGCTGAATCCAAAAATAGCACAGTGAGTCTGTTCAGTGAGTCTATCTCATCTGAGTTCAAATAGTTTTTGGCGATAACTACATCTCCCTTTCTCACTATTTTACCTTTCCATGATGTCAATGACATGTTGGGGGCAGATGAATCAGCTCTCGAAACTATTATCTCGGCAGCAGTTTGGTGAGTAACAGCATATAAAAGTTTATTTTGAGTTTCAGCAAAAAACATCTCTGTAGCTTTGTCGGTTGCATCATAATCACTGCTTAGTTTCAGTAAGTCTTTTACTTTTTGATAGAATCTCTTTTCAGAAGCGCGTATTTCTCTGATTCTTTCCAGCAATTCATCAAAGTAGTCTGGTCTACCATCCGGATTTTTCAGTCGTTCATCATCCATGGTAAATCCTTTAATCATATATTCTTTCAGGTGCTGGTTTGCCCAAATCCTAAATTGAGTACCTCGCTTACTTCTTACTCTGAATCCGACAGCCAATATCATATCAAGAGAGTAGAATTTTACGTTATATTTTTTACCGTCTGTGGCAGTTATTAAGTAATTCTTAATAACTGAGTTTTCATATAACTCTTTATCTTTCAATATGTTATTAATATGGATGTTGATGTTCGGAACTGAGGTGGCAAAAAGTTCAGCCATCTGATTTTGGTTCATCCACACCTGACCGTCTTTAGCCATCAATGCCACCTTTACCTTACCATCGGCGGTGTTATAGAATATTATATTTTGTTCATTCTCCATTGTCTTCTTCATTTTCTTTATCCTTATTAGGCAGTTGACTCTCAAAAAAACGTTTTGCGCTAAGGGGCGATATCACACTACGTCCTGTCTTCGACTCCAATTCCTTACGTGCCACAGCAGCTACATTTCCTCCCTCAGCAGCACACTTTGAATTTTCCGCTAAGCCTTGTGGATTCTTTACTTTGGTGATGCTTGTGGTTGACAATTCGGCAAGCATATTCAATACCAACTCTTCGTTGGTCATATTATCGCGTAGATTCTCTTTCTTCAATCCTTTTAGCTGTTTGTATTCTTTGGCTGACAATCCGACCCACGAATTATAAATAATGTCTGTCAGTGTAGCAAATTCCTGACCTTCCTTCACTTCGTGGCTTTTCCATTGGTCGGTAAGGCCTTTGCGTATCTCTATTGACTTCAGACGTTGGTTTATCCAATTATCTGAATAACCCAACCGCCGGTAATCTTCGAGTGCTTGATGGATTGAGAGTTCTGGGTCTTGCAACTGGTCAAGACGTTGGCGTGCTACCTCTGCCATCCACAGTTTGAATGGTTCAGCTTTGGGCGAAGGAATAGACTGTATAAGACGAAACAGTTGTTCTGTATCAGCAACATCGGTAAGTCGCATCTTGCCGTCGGCAGCATGCATTTTCAACTGGTGACAATTTGTCACCGTTTCATTTCCTTCCTCTTTCAAGCGTTGCTTTAACTTGTTCCAATATTTACGTGCAGTGAGATAGTCTTTACTCTCGGTCAGCACAGCCACCACATCTACAATGGAGAAATACCATTTCTCTTCTTTGTCGTCCCACACCATGCGGACTTTCTTTTCCTCAAATAGTTTGATTGCTTCTTTCTTTGTCATAGCATGATTTATTTAGAGGTCATCTTTTCGTAAAGCCTAAATAGGCACTCCAGTCGAGCTTCGTCATTGGCAAATGGATAACCCGGATAGCAGCTATCCACAATATCGTCAAGAGCATTGTGCGCTTCTCTGAGATCTTGTGGCATTTTATCTGGGTCGTACATCTCGGCAAGTGTTTTTTCCGGATAACCTGCACGGGTGATAAGTACCTCTTCAGCAGCATTTGTAAGTTCCGCACGCTTCTCGTCTGTAATCTTAGGGAAGGGGAAAGTGTTGTAACATAATTGTGCAGAATAACGATAATCGGTTTTCAATTTTCCTCCAACTGTGCGTACCCATGCCATGTGCATTTTGCTTTCAAGAATACCGAATAGCCATGTCTCAGCATCATAAATGGCGAAAGCTGAATCTGAAGCTATTGTATCTTTATTTAAATATCCTATTGGAATATATTCACGCCGTTCAGAAGAAACACGAGGAATAATAATTGATTCTGTCTCTTTATAGGCTGAAAAGTAGAAACGATTAGGATATGCAGCTAATAGACGTGTGCTTTTTTCAGAACTTTTATTTCTATGTTCACGAACTAAATCTAATTTTTTACTTATTTCTTCTATATTTGAAAATATGCGAGCTTGATCATCATTCATATATAAGCACCATCTTTCCTGTCCATTAATGAATTCTTGCGAACCAATAAAACTATGTATTATGAATTTTAATTGTGGATATTTTTGTAATAAATCATTTTTTTCGAAAGTATCTAAAACTAATTGTCCTCCATCATTTGCCATACTACCAAATCTAAGTACCGGAAAATCAGCGCTTAATGGACTAGAGTTTCTGTGAATATACGAAGAAGATCCTGGTAATAAATATGGATTTATTTTTTCTACTTCAACTTTATTACTATCGTTATATATGGTTTTTGTAGAATGAATTTCTTTAGGTTCAACACCTATAACAACGACAGTAACCCCCGCATTATATTTGGCATTATTTGACCACTTAAAAGACTGATATGCAAAGAATATTTGTGATGTTTTTAGTAAATCTTCCCAAAGTATTGCGACTTGTTCTCCTTGGCAAATTGAGTTAGTACTCACAAATGCATATTTGGCATTATATCCTTCAATAAACTTATTAGCCAAATAGAACCAACATGAAATATAATCTAGGCTTTTGCCTTTATCTCCAATAACATATTTGATATCGCTTTTTTGATCAACTCCTTGATTTCTACTTCCCAGATACGGTGGATTACCAAACACAAACACTTCATCATCCTTCTCATGTGGACAAACTACATTCCAATCCAGCCTACAGGCATTGCCACACTGTATCTGTGTAATATTATGCAAAGGCAAAGCTTGCGTATTAACACCAAACGTCTCAAAGAGCTTGTTGTCCATCTGATGTTGAGCCAACCACAAAGACAGCATAGCAACTTCGTGAGGGAAATCAAGCAACTCTATGCCGTAAAACTGTCGCAAATTGATGCAAGAGCCCATTATTGCACTGATGTTACCCTCACCTTCACACTCCTGTTGAAGTTTAAGAATATCCATTTCGAGGAATCGCAATGACTTATAGGTGATAATAAGAAAATTACCACTACCACAGGCAGGGTCAAAAAATTTCATCTTGCTCATACGGCTTAGCAGAGCATTACTTTTCTTCACTATCGACTGACATTTAGTGGCAAAATCCTTGTTACTCAATGCCCCCATCTCCTTCAGTTGTTTGTTCTGGCGGTACTCCTCATTTTCTTTATTATATTCCTCTCTCAATTCGTCCATGAACAAAGGATTAATCACCTTCATGATGTTAGGTACACTGGTGTAATGCATGCCTTGGTTGGCACGCACACTTGGGTCTACCACCGCCTGAATCATTGAACCAAAAATATCAGGATTGATATTTTGCCAGTCCAGTTCGCCACATTCAATGATAATCTTCCGAGCCTTATATCCCATCTTCGGTATTTGGATATGCTTTGAGAAAAGTCCGCCATTGACATAAGGGAACTGCGATATAATCTTCATTGTATCCTCATTGCGTTCCTTAATGTCCATCACGTTAAATGCTGCATCAAGATAATCGGCAAGGTCACTGCCATTCTCTTTGGTGTATCTTACTATAGAGCCTGTGAAAAGATTATTCTCGAATATGCCTGTATCTTCAGCAAAGAAACAAAAAAGCAGTCTGGCTATGAATATATTCAAATCATGTAGTTCGCTCTTGCTGCTGAATTCATTGTAAGCACGCAGTTCATCATGCAACTTGGCAAGTTTCTCAGCAGCTTTTACATCGGCCGGATTTTCACCCACAGACACGAAACGTTCCACTCCACATAGCGGATAGAAAAAAGCAAAATCACAATAAAGGCGAGCCAAAGGATTCTCATAAGATTCTTTTTCGCGCATATCATAAGCCAGAATTGTTTCGCCATCACTTACAGCAACGATCTTTGGAGCAGCTTTTATTACTTTAGGATCAAGTTTCATACCCTCTAATGCAGATGTTAGCTCAGTAGAATTAACCGGTTTATAACCGAATAGTCCCTTTATAAGTAACCCTTTATAGGTAGATAGTATGCCCTTGCCTTCACGGTATCGGCGTATATCTGCATCACTTTTTCCGAAGGCTTTGAGTATTACATACCCCACTTCTGATGAATGTATACGACGCTCTTTGAGAACTTCCAATGAAGTCTCTATATCTTGATAGCTCAAATTTTGTTTCTTAGCCATAGTATGTTTTCTTTAATGTGTTACAAAGTTACTAAAATATTTGCGGAATTACTAAAAAAACAAATAAAAGTGTATGTCAATATTAAAAACAAATTGATTCACAAAAAAACGTAGTACTTGGTACTGACTTCAATTTCAGGTTCACTATGTCTTACAAAATTAATCATTAATGTATAATCAATATTCCATATCTGAGCGTGAAAAAATGATGTTACTTTTGCTATATTCGATGTTCTTTACGTAGCATCATTTCTAAATTAAGTTAAGGAAATGTACATAAATAAGAAAAATGTATTTAATTTGCAGATGTAGATTGTGCAATGCACATTCAGATAACATCAAATAATTATTTTTAATTAGGAACGCTATGAAACTATATTTTAATGATCAGGCATTCTCATTCGAGTTATTGAGAGCAGTTAGTTATTCGCGCTATCACGGCGCCAGTATTGGTGAAGCATTGGCTACAGCAGCACGCATAAAAGAAGGTGACTTTAATAGTTGGTATGAGGAGTTTTCAAAAACAGCTGATAAGACTGCATTAAGAGCCGAGAAGTGTTTGGAGGGAAAACATAAGACTAGTGCTAAAGAAGCTTTTTTAAGAGCACATAATTATTATCGTACAGCAGAATTCTTCCTTGACGGAACAGACCCACGACGAATGCTGAACTTTGAAAAGAGTGTGGCTACTTTTGAAAAGGCGATGAAGTTATTCAAAACATATTATGAAATAGTGGAGATACCTTATCAGGATACATATCTGAAAGGCTATTTCTTTGGCTCGCACGATTATGATCCAAAGACACCAAAACCAACATTGATGGCTATTGGCGGATATGACTCTACATTGCAGGAACTTTATTTCTGCGCTGCAGCTCCAGCAATAGACCGAGGATATAATTGTCTGATATTCGAACTCCCAGGTCAGGGACAAGCTTTGCGCACTCAAAACCTCATTATGCGCCACGACACGGAAGTTCCTGTAGGAGCAGCTGTAGACTTTATTTCAAAACGCGCAGATGTGGATAAGGATGCTGTGGCTCTATTTGGTATGAGCCTTGGTGGATATTTTGCTCCAAGAGCAGCTGCATTTGATGAAAGAATAAAGGCTGTTGTTACTTTCAATGTGTTTTATGATACATACGAGTCTACACTAAATCAGAACCCACAATTGAAGGTGCTTGAAACTTTGCCTAACGAAAAGAAAGAAGCATTACTGGCTATGGCTGAAGAAAAGAATCCTAGCCTAAGATGGTTGCTCAACAACGGTATATGGGTGATGGGAAAAAAACATCGCTATGAGGTGTTTGATGAGATGAAGAAATACACTCTGCGTGGTGTTGCTGATAAAATTAAATGTCCTGTATTGCTGACAATAGGTGAAGCTGATCACTTTGTGTCAGAAGACCAATTACAACAATTGACAGATTCAATACAATCACCAAAGACAGTATATAGATTTACAAGAGAAGATGGGGCAGAAGAGCATTGCCAAGAAGGAAATCATGAACTATTCCATCAGGTGATGTTTGATTGGATGGATGACCAATTTAACGTGAGTTCGACGAATTTAGAACAAAGTTAATTGTCTGTCAACAGTTCTTTCAACATTGATTGTAGGCTTCTTAGGGAAAAGGCAGTATGCAGCCAATGCTCCAAGTGTATTGACAATAAAATTATCAAAAGACCGATGTCTTGAATGTTCCACTTGTGCAATGTTCTTAAGTTCATCATTAATAGTCTCAATGATAGCCTTTTTCTTAAGAGTAACTTGTCTGAGACTTTCATAATAGCTCCTTTCATGTTATTCTTCAACTTAGTAATGAGTTGTATGCCGTCAACGAAAAGCCTCTCAAACAAGTTCCTGCTGATATAGCCTTTGTCACCAACAAACTTGCAGAATTGAAAATCGGCGAAGCCAAATCATCTGCAATACAAAATATTTCAGTAACTTTATCCTCGGTGATCATAGCGAATATTGTTTGTAATCCTTTGTCTTTCAATACTATAAAGGTACAACTTTTTTCGCTGATCACCAACTTTTTGAGTACTTATAATTCGTCTAACTCACGTTAAATAGAATAAAAACGCCTTATTACCGCCAGGCAAACTCCGCAGCGTCTTCATAATTACCTATTTTGTCAGAAGAACTTCAGTCTAGCAATTCAGTGAAAAAAGTAAAACATCTACTGAAATCAAAAAAAAGACACTGTCAATTCATAATATTGAGACTTGAGACTGAGACTTTTTATTGCAGAAAAAGTATTAGGATGCATAATTATTTGACATTATTTTTACACTTAATGTTAATTATTTTCCTCATTCATTGAAATGAAAAGTTATAAAAGTCTCGGTCTCAAGTCTCAAAAAACTATATTTGAATTTCTTGCTTCTAAAAAATATTATATGTAATAATAATGTAATAATAATATAATTATAATATATAATAATATTATATATTATAATTAAGCTACAGGAGGATTATTAATGGGATTTGAAACCACATGTTTGAGACTTGAGACCGAGACTTTTTTTACCGTTTGGAATCAAGCCAATAAGACGGGGCCATGATTAGGATTCTGCAAAACGAAATTTATGCTATCCGCTACAACGCCTTTGTTTATAGGCATTTCAGAGCCATTTTTTATGCTCTACTTTCTTTACAAATCATTTTTGTGCCCTAAAAGTTTTGAGGTTTCACAGATTTGCCGTACCTTTGCAACCGTCAATGAGAACAAGGGGCGACGACGCCGTCGGACAGACTGATCAACTGCCGCAGACAGTTTTCCAAACGCTCGCTGACACCGCCTTCGCCGGACAATACTGCCGACCTATGGAAAACACATTAAACGCTCCTCACGATGAGGAAAACGCTTCTGATACAGAAGAAAGCCACAGGCTTCAATACACGAAGCAATATTCAAGAAATTTCATAATGCCAATAATTTACAAGATGAAGCGCATCACCGCGCCAAACACTTCTGCCTCAGGCAAATATTACGCCCTGGCACAACACACGGGGACTTGGCGAACTCGAGAGGTTGCACGACTGATACAGGCTAACTGTTCGCTGAAAGAGAGCGACGTGCTCGGAGTAATTTCCGAATTGGTGTGCACAATGAAATTGCTGTTACAGGACTCACAGCGTGTGCAGTTGGACGGTTTCGGAACGTTCAAAATCAGCATCACCAACGAAC
Organism: Xylanibacter oryzae DSM 17970; assembly: GCF_000585355.1. Taxonomy (NCBI): domain Bacteria; kingdom Pseudomonadati; phylum Bacteroidota; class Bacteroidia; order Bacteroidales; family Prevotellaceae; genus Xylanibacter; species Xylanibacter oryzae. The sequence goes on from NZ_KK073873.1 coordinate 1,732,628, forward strand.
CTGTTTCCTCGCCCGAGGACTTTGACCCGAAACGCAACGTGAGGTCGCTGAGGATTATTTTCTGGCCTGAATATACTTTGGCGGCTGACGGAAGTCACGAGACGATGCTGCTGGATGGGGCGCAACTGGTCAGAGCACCTGATAATCCTGCCAAGGGAAGACGGAAAGGTAAATGATTACTCTTCTGTTGTACGTATCCCTCCCCCCTTCGGGGGACTCCCCTTACTCGCAGAGGGGAGAATAAAAACAAGACAACAACACAAACATGGGATGAAGATCCCAAAACGGAATGAAAGAAGCTGAGGGTCGAAAATCGACATTAAGAAGTTCATTCATCACAATCAAAAAAAACACAACAAATTATGCCGGTACTTTACAAATTAAACAAAGACAAAAGAAAAAACAGCCGCACTGCAGGATTATACTTCGCCCGTGCCGTACACGTGGGAGTAATTGACACCGAGGGCTTGGCCAAGATAATGCAGGCCAACTGTACCATCAAGGCTGCCGATATCAAGGCGGTTCTAACAGAGTTGGTCGAGACGATGGCCACTCAGTTGCAGAACTCCATGCGTGTGAAACTTGACGGACTGGGTTCGTTCAAGATTGGCATCCGCGGAGTTGGAAGCAAGACTATCGACGAATATTCGGTGGCTAAGAATGTGAGAGATCTGCACATCAACTTCCAGCCTGAGACTAAAAGGGATGCCACAGGTTTACGCCAAAGAGCGATGTTGGGCGGCGCTAAGGTGCAGGAGGCACCTCGCAATGAGAATATCGGCGAGAAAGAGGCTGCAAAAGCCAAGGGCGCTCCTAACGCAGGCGGAGTCACTAAATAGCAATGCACTGAGTGAACCAAAGACGGTGTGGTTTGAACCCACACTGTCTATTCCTAAGAAACAAAACTACGATGGTGCTAATAAAAAAGCACCATAAACCACAAAAACTAAAGTAAAGATGAAAGTAAAGATGCCATGGGGTAAAATGCTCCGACTGCTTATTACGGTTCTTACGGCCATTGCCACTACAATTGGAGTGACTTCGTGCACAGGGCACGGACCGTTTTAGAATGAACTAAAAACGAAGAAAAGGTACTTTCCAAGACACGGAGAGAGAGAAGTGCTATAACAAAAATAGCTTATCCGTCTGTCAGGAAAGTACCTTATTTTTTTTACTCAGAAATGATCTTATCCAGTTTCTGTTGGAATTCACTGTCGCTTGGGCGGAAGGCATCTGCCTGTCTGATTGTTCCGTCAGGATTAATAATGATGAAACGAGGTATGCCTACAATGCCCCACTGCTCAGTGATGGCCTTGTTTTCCTCTTTATCGCAATTGAACTGCAACCACTGAGGTTTATCACGCTCCAGTTTGGTCTTCCATGCCGCATAACTGGCATCAACACTGATACTGATAAAACGAATCTTTGGATTATCCTTGTAATGCTCTACCCACTTCTCTATGAATGGAATCTCAGCACAACAAGGTCCACACCACGTAGCCCAGATGTCGATAAATATATAGGTGCCAAAATAATCGGATAACTGATGACGAGCACCCTTTATGTCGTTTAATGTAACATCAGGACACTTTGCGCCCGCAATGGCATTCTTACGTGAATCTACGATATACTGCAAGTTGCTCACGATCTTCTTACTTGCCGCCTTGCTGAAGGCAGACCAGAAGGTGTCGATCTCAAAACTCTTAGCAGGCGAATCGGATGATGTGGAAAACAGATCAACAGCCATATTGAAAAGTAGGCGGTCTTTAACTTCTTGATTTTTGACATACTGATTTACAACACTAATATAATCCAAGCCATAGGCTGTAAGATTATCTGCCGTGGCAGAGGTGGTAAGATAGAAGTTGACAAACGTCTGAGGCAATCTGTAAATCTCGTCGAGGCCAAAGGTGTCGTTGACATCAATCTGACTGAGCAGCTTCTGATAGTAGGCATCTTTATGGATGTCGCGTTTCTCAGACCATGCTTTATCTTCGGTAAGAGTCAACAGGTTGGTAAGGCGATGGGTATTTGCCATCTTCGTAAATTTATCACGTGATTCGGCATCTGATACCTTGCTGATACACTTTAAGATTTCGTTATATCTACGATCTAAACGGCGGTAGGCTTCATCGTAGGTAATCTGCTCTTGCTTAGTCTTCTCGGCCATCTTTCTGAGTTCGTCGTCGTCCATATCAGAAAAATTATGACCATCACGTTCGTTCTTTTCGGGTTCGAAATTCATGAAGAGATAATAAAATTGTGACTCTACCTGAAAATCTCCACTATAAGAAACTTCGGTACGTCCGTTCTTGAGAGATAACGTTACTGTTTGCGACTTGCCTGTCTGTATTACGACTGGTGCAAGGCCTCCCTTTCCACACATGATAGTAATCTGACGGGGTGTATGTATAGAATCGTTTTGATAGGTCCACACACCTTTTGAATCAAACTTAATGGGTGAAATATCCTTATTATTAATCATCATGGCGCCTGCCTTAAGAGAATTATCTCTTACGCAGACCTTCAGCATCTGAGCCTTGGAAGACAACGTGCACGCCAATCCGATAAATAATAAGGATAAAAATTTAACGTACTTCATATATTAATAGTTTTGTGTTAGTGTAGGATTTTTGCGTACAGCATCTTGTGGGAATGGGAATATCCACAATTTTGAATTTGGAGCGATAGAGAACGAATAGGTATTACCGTTAAGGTCGGTCATATTGCGAGTGATAGTTCTCTTGTAGGCAGGTTCGGTATTCCAACGCCTGCAGTCGAAGAAGTTCTCGTACGTAGCAAGGCATTCTATCCACTTGCACTTTTGCAGTTGGGCCATGGCGTCGGCTTCGTTTGTAGCCGAGAGATCTGTATAGTAAGACTCGCCAATACGATTTTTGCGTACCTTATTGACTAAGTCGATGCCTTCTTTATATTTACCCGTACGGATAAGGCACTCTGCCAAGGTATAGTACATCCTGTCGCTAGTGATACCGTAGCCGTTGACAAAAGACTGCATACTGAAATATGTATCTGCGCCCATCACACCCGACAGCATCATGCCGTAAAGCGGACTCCAGCTCGGATTGGCCGAATTGACAGGAACATAATCGTCGTCGGGATCTCCATCTTGAAAACCTGTTCGTGTAGCGTTCTTCTTGAGGATCTTGGCACATGCCTGCATCTTTGCGTCAGAATCATCATCGCCGCCACCGCCTGGAGAAGTCTGGCCATTCATGAAAGCGTAGTCCTTTACATAGTCGCCCCTTTCGAAGAGTGATATTGTTTCGGGCGAAATTGTTTCGGTGAATAGAAGTCCTCCCATATAAAGAAGGTTGGACTTGGATTGTTTAGGCAAAATCCAATCAAGTTTGGTAAGTACCGACGAACGGTCTTCGATTGTAGGGTTTATGTCCAAAGCCTTAGTTGCATAAGGAATAGCGTCGGCATATCTTTTCATCTGCATAAGAACCTTGGCCCTTACGGCATTGGCCCAAGCCTGATCGCCGCGGAGCACATCGTTGGAGTGTAAAGGCAGGGCATTGATATACTCATCGCTGCAGTCTGCCAGAATCTTATCGTATACCTGCGCAACAGTCTCCTTGCTCTTTACGTCTGTAACATTCAGGTCGGTGACATAAGCTATTCCGCCATCTTTAGCGGCTGTAGCCTCATCATACTGAGGTGCATAGATATTGACCAGAAGCCAATGGATATAAGCTCTCATAATGTGAGCCTCAGCCTCAAGAGCTTTCTTCTTGTTTTCATCGCCACTTGCGCCCGGCATCTTATTTATGATGGTATTCATATAGTTGATGTACTTGTAGGCATTGTTATATCGGCTATCGGTAAGGGTCAGGGATGCGCGATCTACCGACTCATCCCATGCTATCATAGAGTAGAGCATCGTACTCTTTTGACTCAGCGCCGTAGGCACGTTGACCGTCTGACCATAACTTTCATTACATATCAAGCCCAGATCGGTAAAAGGCAGACCAAAGTCGTACTGCTGATTGAACAGCATCTCCAGGTCGTCTACCGAACCAAGCGTGCTCTTCCCTTTTGGTGTAATATCCAACTTGTCGTTGCAACTGCTGAATGACAATGTCATCAGGCAAACCAGGGATGCGTATATAATTTTATGATTAATATGTTTCATCATATTCTGTTTATTATATTATAAATTAATGCCGACACTCATTGTATAACTTTTACGCGCCTTAGCGGTGGCATAGCCGGTAACAGGATTTACAGCCTCGGGGTCGATGCCCTGACTGTTGCGCACCCAAGTAGCGACGTTGTTGATCTGAACACGCAGACGCATGCCCCTGACACCTATAACATCGCATATACGTTTAGAGAATTGATAACCCAAAACTACATTTCTAAGTTTAAGATAGTCGGCATGCATTACGGTCTGGTCTATGTATCCGGGCGTTCCAATAGTCTTGAAGCCAAGATATCCATTGGCGATGGCAGAGCTCTTATCAGTTGCATTCCAGTAGTTGAGATAGGCAGCAGGTAAAGGTTCGTCCATTGAATTATAGCCATACTGTGTACCGCCGTGCCCCCAATCCTCCATAGCTGCACGCATATAGTGACCTCCGTAGAGGGCGAACATGCCTGAAAGTGAGAATCCTTTCCATGTGATCTCAGGTACAAAACTTGCTGTTACACGAGGGTCTAATCCACCTGAGAAGACTATATCGTCTACGCCAAACTCGCCTGAACCAATATCTGTGGTATGTACGTTGCCTGTCTTATCATACCAACCATAAGACTGAACACCACTGTCGTCGGTCTTCATTCCGGCAAAGCGATAAGAATAGAGCGAATTTATAGGTCGGCCCTCATGCAAGGTGGTCAAGGCTTCCATGCCGGATGACGGCAGATGGTCTACATGCAGAACCTTATTGTTGTTGTAAGCGATGTTGAACGAAGCTGATATGCCAAGATCATTCATATTCTGCGGGGCAATTATCGCACCGTCTAACTGTAGTTCTATACCCGTATTGCGAGCCTTACCATTGTTGATATTCAACGATGACCATCCGGTAGTAGGGTCAACATCGGTAAGAGCCAAGAGGTCGCTGCTGGTCTTGCTATATCCGTCGAGCGAACCGCTAAGGCGATGATCGAAGAGCGAGAAGTCAAGGCCGATATTCCAAGAAGCTGTCTTCTCCCAACGCAACTGATCATTTGGAGGTGTGTTGAGTGTAGCTCCCTTCTTGCCGTTAATATCATTGACGGCGATGGCTGCTGTAAGATAAGAAGATACATTTTGGTCTATGTTACCCGTCAGACCATAACTGGCTCTGAGTTTCAGTGCATTTACCCAAGTTACAGACTTCATGAAGGGTTCATGGTCGATGTTCCAACTGGCACCAACCGACCACAGCGGACGACCGCGGAACTTAGGATCTGCACCAAACAAATCGGCTTTATCCACACGATAAGAGAATGATGCGCAATAACGGCTGTCGTAAGTGTAATTGGCATTGAGATACATCGAATAGAAACGATGCAGAATATCGGTAGTGGCATAGTCGGCGGCTGTAGGTAAAGAACCTGCAGGGCTATAATTGGCACCTAAATCAGAAGAGGTGAGTTGGTTGAGATCATAGAAGTTTACGAGATAGTTCAGATTGGTCTGCGACTGGTCGTCGTAGCCCACCAAAAGGTTATTAGTAGAGCGGTCGTGCGACTGGCGGTACTCCATACCTGCGATAGCTTCGAATGAATGTTTTTCGGCAAATACTTTAGAATAGTTGCCCTGAATTCGGAATGTATAGAAATCACCATTATCATTGGTGCTGCGCAACATTCCACCTTCGGGCAGATAGTGCTTGCCTCCGCTTGTAGTGAGGTTGTAAAGATGTCTCATCACATAAGAATTGCCTTCAAGATAGGTCTCTCCTTTATAGATGATGTCCTCATACTGGAACTTTGTGGAAATGCTGAACTCAGGAAGAATCTTGAAATTGGCATCTACAAAGGTTCGGATATTGTTTCTACGAGATTTTGTAAAATTAAGTTTCGATTCGTCCAACAGGTTGAATGTCTCTGACTCCAATCCCAAAGACGGATCGCGCAGACTTGGTTCGCCAAGATAAGTGCCTGCCTCCATGGCTGAATGAGATCCGTCTGCATTATACATACTCATGTATGGGGCAAAGGAGTTGATATCGTTATACTGACTGGAAGCATGTACTTTAGAACGCTCGCTGATAAGATTTACGCCAAAAGTAAGGTCTAACCATTTGGCAGCCGACAAATCACCAAGATAACTAAGTTGGTAGGTGTTATCGTTTTCAAGAGTTTTACCCATATTATCTCCCGAATAATTCAAAACAATATTTGAATTAAGAAGTTTGCCCTTATTGCGTATAGACACATTATACTGCTGTTGTACCTGTGAGCGGAGCATTACATTCTCCCACTCTTTACGATAGTCGTTTTGACGCCATGTGCTCATGATATTGTTGTATGTCTTATCATCCATAGTGCCCATTTTGTGCTGCAACATTACACGCGAAGCCATTGACAGAGCGTAGGGGTTAACGGCAAATCTGCCTTTTAAATCGTTGTACAGTTCGTCATGTCCTGCTACATAGTTGAAATTGTTTTCTTCCAAATCCAACGCCTGACTGGCACTGGCCCATCTTCTATTATCATAGTTTTGCTTATCAGAGATGATAAGGTCGGCATTGAAGTCGACCGACAATCTTTCATCATGTGCTCTCTTGGTTGTAATAACGATCACGCCATTAGAAGCGCGAGCACCATAGATGGCGGCTGCCGATGCATCCTTTAACACAGTGATATTTTCGATGTTATAAGGATTGACAGTCTCAATAGATCCCTCGATAGGTAATCCGTCTACGACAATCAGAGGTGAGGTCTTGGCCTGGAATGATCCTGCACCACGTATCACCATAGATGCAAGGCCATCATCGGTATTGCCATTATTGTAAATGGTAAGTCCGGGTATCTGTCCTTCCAGACGACTTGTAACATCCTTCGTGTATCTCTCGTCCAAATTTTTGGCACTGATAATCTGATATGAACCTGTGGCATTTTCGCGCTTTATATTCTGATATCCGGTGACAAGTACTTCGTTCAGAAGATTATCGTCTGTGTCAAGTTTAACCATCAGCAACTTGTCTGTGTGCTGATTAATAGCCACTGTCTTGTTTTTCATACCTATATATGAAAAATCCAACTGCGCATTTTTACCTTCCACGATGATAGAGAAATGTCCGTCCAAATCGGTTGTTGCTCCAGTGCCTGTACCTTTTACCATGACTGTGACGCCGGCCAGCGGTTCATCATGAGAATCGGAAACATCACCATAAATCAACTTCTTGTAATAAGGTTGATCTGCCTTGCCCTGCTTGATGATAACAGTGCCATTGGATATCTCATAATCCAGTCCGGCTTCTTCATTGAAGATACGGTTAAGCAACTCCTTGAAAGTCGCATTCTTGTAATGACAAGTAATAGGTCCGACTCGATCAGCAACCTCCTTCTTGTACACAAACTGATAACCTGTCTTCTTTCGCAGGTCATTAGTAATTTGCTCTATCGTCTGTTCTTTATAACTGACGCTGAACGTTTGCGCCTTTATCCCCGATGGCAAAGCCACCAAAAAGATCAGGAACAACGAAAAAATTATAATCTCTCTTTTCATACAATAATCATTTAGAATTATCTTCAGGCGATATCAAGACAATATCACCTTTCTGGCGGAGGCGAACTCCACCTATCTTCTTGAATATATCTGTAACTTCTTTGAAACTGCCATATTTGGGAATACTTCCCATAAATACGGTGGTTGCTAATTTCTTGTCGGTAAAGGCATACTTGAAGTTATACCATCTGCTCAGAGTTTTCATTATCTGCTCCATGGTCTGCTCTTGGAACACAAATGCGCCCCTGCGCCAACTTGTAACCACATCGGGGTCAACTTCGTGCACTTGTGCAGATGCATCTACCTTGTCAAAGATGACCTGATTGCCCGGAGTAAGCATAATTTTGTTATTGCTGCCACCAAAGGTTCTCAATGAGATACTTCCTTTTACGAGTGTGGTGTAAACGATCGATTCATCATTGTAGGCATGAATATTAAACTCAGTGCCGTATACTCTGACCTCCTGACCGCCGCTCACTACATAGAACGGTCTGTCGTTGATATGTGCAACTTTGAAATAGGCTTCTCCGGATACTTCTACCCTACGCTCTTTGGCAGAGAATTTCTTAGGATAACACAGTTTTGATTCTGCATTAAGCCAGACTTCAGTGCCATCCTCAAGTTTAACTTTAAATTCGCCACCACGAGGAGTAGAAAGATTGTTCATCTTACTGCGGGACTTGTTATCGGCCATCGATATTTTCCTCTTGTTCAGGATAGTATTATCGGTAAGAAATACCGTTGTGCCATCATCAAGAGTAAGTCTGGCCTGCGTATGTCCGGGAATTATTTGATTGGACATAACAGCCACCTTTTTCACGTTTTTATCCTCATGCGCTCTGTTCTGCCAAAACAATACAGAACCTATCAACAGGAGGAGAATTGCCGCTGCAGTCATCACACGATATAAGCGCGAAGGCTTCTTAACAGTGACTTCGGATGAAAAGGTTTCTTCGTTAACGATTCCTTGGCTAATAATTCCTTCGTTAATGGTTTCTTGGCTAATGACTCCTTCGTTAATGCCCAACTGGTATTTCATGCTTTCGAGTGGACCGTGATAGTCTACCTGATTTCTATTTCGCAACTCCATAGAGAAGTTCTCCATATTCATCAGATGCTGAAACGTTTCTTCATTGCATGCGTTTTTCGAACGCCATGCAGTAAGCATTTTGCCCTCCTCATCTGTGATAGTACCTATAAGATACTTACAGATGAGATAAGGAATTCTTTCTTGCTCTAAAGGTTGACTCATATTTTATATTAAAGTTATTTAGACTCTTCTTCAAGGGTCTTTGCTGTTTTCTCGTCAGAAGGCCGTGAAGCATCTCCACTGAAGATGTTGCCTTTCGAATCTATCATGATAAAACGAGGGATGCCTGTTATGCCCCAGTCTTTTGAGAATATCTGGTTGTTTTGGGGTGTCAATACAAATTGTGCCCACTGAGGTTTGTCTTTGGCTAGTTTATCTTTCCATGCCTTGGTATTTTCATCTACAGATATACTTATAAACTGTAGTTTATCATTGCCTGCAAATCTCTTGACAAGTTGCTCCAAATGTGGAATCTCTTTTACGCAAGGTCCGCACCATGTGGCCCAAACATCTATATATGTAAACTTGCCCTTTAGCAATGAGGATAGTTGCACTGACTTGCCGTCGGGTGTATTAAGAGTGATATCTGGGGCAGCTTTGCCTGACTTTGTGAGTCTTTTTGACTCTTGTTTGTCTTTGAACTGCTGAATCATACCCTTAGCCACGATAGAGTCATTGCCGGCAAACTTCAGATAATCACGTATGAAAGACTCTTGATCACCGCCAACACCATTGCCGTATAAAAAATACTGCTGACCTATCATACTTACCATTGATGTGCGCAATCCCGGTAGAGTTACAATCTTATCTACAAGAGCCATTTGCTCACGGCAGAATGCCTCATTATTTCCTTCTAACGGAGCTTTCACCATATTATTGAGAGCTGTCAGTGACAGGTTGGTCTGGTAGTTTATTGGGTCGTTTATATCTATGCCGGCTATGGCCTGCTTAAATTCTTCATTATCCTGATATTTTGCCCCATCTTCGGATGCATCCATGATAAGGCGTATCTTGGTCCACTTATAGTTGCCTTCAGACAATCTGGTATAATAATCTCGAACCTTATTATCTTTAATTGTAGGTAGGAGAGCTTTTACCTTAGCATACTCAGTCTCCAAAAGAGCACGATAAGTTGCATTTGGTTTGTCTTCAGATGGATCAGGAGCCCAATACTTCATGCTATCAAACGATCTGGTTATTTGATTAACCAAATAGTTGATCTTGACGTCAGCACCGCTGAACTTTACGTCGTATTCAGCACCTTTTTTTTCGATAGCAATTTCTACTGTCTTGCCCTTAACCAAATGTGCACCGAAATAACCATTGGCCCCTAAATCAATACCTACATCTGCCGTCGGTCCTTGAAAATCCATGTCGAAGGTGAAAGTTCCATCCTTCTGGATTTTCAGATCATTCATCTTCGCATTGATTGCATAGCCATCAGGTGAGTAGTTGACTCCTGCTTCATCAACAGTAAAACCTTTGATTACTCCCTTGAGCAACTGAGCATGACTCATTAATGGCATAGCCAATAGCATAGCTCCCAAGGTAAGAATCCTAATTTTTCTTTTGTCTCTCATACAATTTTAATTTTTAATGATAAAGTTGTCACTTTGAAAGCTAATACGCAAAGAATGAAGATTTATGTAACAAAAATAAGCTTTTTTTTCGTTTTTCTTTTGATTTAAGGAGAAAAAGATGTAATTTTGTATAAGATAGAAACCAATATGAATATTAGCCAACAGGTATTCGATGATTTTAAGGAAAATAATCTAGACAGTCTTTATCGCGAAGCGTGGCCTTCGCTCATGTCTTATGCAGCCAGAATACTTGGCAAAAAATATGCCATGATGACTGAGGACTGTGTTCAGGAATCTATACTTACGGTATATCATTCCTTACCTACTCTTGTCTCACCGTCTCAACTGAAAGCTTTTCTTTTCACTTGTCTTCATAACAAATGTGTTTCTGTATTACGAAAAGGTAATACTCAGAATAAATATCTTAATCAGTTAGAAACAATAGAACCTGAGGTCTCAACAGCGATCATTGAGCAGGAAACAATTGATATGTTACTTAATGCTATTAACGAATTGCCGGATAAATACAGGCAGATCTTTGAACTGAATTTTCAACAGGGTCTAAAGAATGCTGAGGCAGCTGCAATGCTTGATATATCAATAGACAATTTCAACAAGAGGAAATCTAAAATGATATCTCTACTGCGCAACAGATTTGGGGGCGATGAATTCATGCAAATTCTTATTTCTGTGCTTTTCAGTATAGATGTTTTTATCTAACAACAGATTATTACTCAGCATTTTGTTTGTTTTCATAATTCTAATATTATTATTGATGCTTATAATAATAACAGATATTATAATATATATAAGATGTTTATTTATACATTATATATAGTGTATGGGCAACTTAGTACATGCAAAGATATACTACTATTCGATTAATAGTTCGTTGATTACTTATCTCTTGGCAGTTATTTATCTCTTGATAGTTACTTATCCTCTTGGCAGTTACTTATCTCTTGATAGTTACTTATCTCTTGATAGTTACCTATTCTCTGTCACTTCGTTGCACCTCCCTAATCAAAAATGAGGAATAAAGGGGAAATGAATGTTTGATTGACATATTTATAATGTTTAGTTGGGTTTGTCCAACTTTCCGGGTTCACTTCAGGTGTCAAACATTAGTATTCATGTCCGGTCGTTATACTCGGGCCATCTATTATTTCAGGATCATCAGTACCCGAATGTATATCACCATAAGCCCTCTGAATATCAGACATCCCAATGTTGATATCTTTATTGACGGGGCGGTCTTTATCCACCAAACTATGCGAGAACAACCATTCGTAAGTCTTTTTGAGATAGAAGATACGGGCCGGTGTACCGTGATTGCCGCCTTCTAACCACTCATAACGCAGACGACTGTCATTATGAGACTCTTGCAACTTCTCTACTACGACTTTAGACTGTCTGATAGGGACTGCCCTATCGGCTGTACCATGAATTATCCAAAAGGGTAACTCACCCAATCCACTTACATCTTTTAGAGATGTACCACCACACATGGCAATACCGGCCGCTATCCTGTCAGGATAAGTGCCACAAACATCCATTGTGCCAAAGCCGCCAAGACTCATACCCAACACATATACGCGAGTGCTATCACACTGATAATTAGACTTTACCCAATCTAAAACCTGCATTACTTTTTTAGGACTCCATGCCCCACCGGGGTTTTGAGGAACGATGGTTATAGCTTCTATATCCCGCCCTCTCACGATTGCATCAAGCGGACCATAGCGGCGCACTCTATTAAGATCATGTCCGCAAAGGCTGGCACCATGCAGAAATATTACTACCGGAGTTTTTTCGAGTGAATAAAAATAATCTTGTGGCGTATATACCCAGAAATTATATCCTCCGGGTATCTGTCCTTTAACAGGTCGAAGAAAATCGTATGCTGAAGAACTGAGCGAAACAACAGTCAGCAGAAATAGTAATATTGTTTTTTTCATTTACATAGATATATTTATGTGGCAAAGATAGTGATAAATTAAATATCACGCAATAGGGCTAAAATTAAAAATTGTGAGACTAACTTAATAATAAGTTATAGTAATTTTAATTGAGATATATTAATATAGTTGGATTACATGCAATTATTAAAGTAAAAAGTCTCAGTCTCAAACTATTAATATAACACTAACTAGTAATTAATAAAATGCAAAAAATATAATGAGAAGTCTAACTTATTACTATCTCTCTTGATTAGGTAGGTGACACGAAGTGACAGAGGATAAGTAAGGAATTTTTGGGGGAAATAAAAATGAACCTCAAAAGCGATTTCATACTTTCGAGGTTCATATAAACACTTGTATTAAATTATTAACCTGAACACTAATAACCTGGATTCTGCTTCAAGTTACCATTTGCTAATATCTGTTTGTTAGGAATAGGATAAAGATTTTTTGTCTTATCACTAGCATCATGAGAGAACCATGAAAGCGTAGTAAATGCATCAAATCTGACCATATCCTGTCTTCTTCTACCTTCTTGTGTAAACTCCCATCCAAGTTCGTCTAACATACGGCCATACTTTATCTGAGTGTTATCATGTGTGGTCTTTTCAGTATCTCTACGACCATAATCATATACACATGGACCATTAAGTTGATCGCCTGTCACAACAGCTTTTTCGGGATGATCGGTAAAGTCTCTTTGTCTTACTTGTGTTACTAAATCAGCTGCTTCGTCCGACTTTCCTAATCTCAGCAATGCCTCAGCTTTCATCAACAAGACATCAGCATATCTCAATATAGGGAAATCATTGCTAAGACGGTTTGTTATACCTTTAGCATATTCGAACTTTCCCCAACGATAGCCACTTGTCTCCTGTGATGCATCAATACTGGGCACTTCATTAACATAATTAAGAGGCTTACCTGCCATATCTCCCATTGTACAATTCAAAGGATTACCTGAAGTATCGTATTGCTGCCCTTTTATGAAACAGTTGGCAAGACGCTCATCATCTTTGTCAAAGCTGCTGATATACTGAGGAATTGTACATACGCCGCCCCATGGTGTGGACTGAAAATTATACGTCTTCTGATTGGCCGGTTGCAGAGTGTACATATGGAAATCAAATGCATTCCAGTCTGTTACATATGTAGCATCAAAAGGAAGTGCAAATATTATCTCCTTTGAATTTTCATTGTCAGTTACAAATACATTCCTTTGCTTTGTTTCGAGCGTATATTTGCCACAACCTATTACCTTGTCGCATGCATCAATACACTTCTGCCATTCTGTATAATTACCATCCGAAAATACCTGAGCATTAAGATACATCTTTGCAAGAAGTGTATACGCAGCCCATTTGTTGAATCTGCCATAATACTCAGTGTTCACTTCTTCACTAAGATTTGGTATGTTATCTGTTATCTCCTTTATAATAAACTCGTAAACTTCTTTACGTGAACTCTGCTCTGGCAAGAATCCTGCGGGTACATCAAATTTTGTTATTATAGGAACATTGCCAAACAAGTCGTCTAAGAGATAATAATAAGATGCTCTTAACACTTTCAATTCAGAGACTACAGAGGTCTGCTTGTCGCCCAGTTGAATCTGCCCCGACTCTATCTGATATAAAACCCTGTTGCATGAATTTATACCATCGTATGTTCGTACCCACGACTCAAGAGGAATATCATCTTCACTAGTCCATTTATGCTGATGCATACGTTTGTATACGCCACCATCTACCCAACCGTTAGGTCTTGCAGGTATGACATCTTCGTCGGCTGATAACATCTCAGCTCTTGCCACTCCATTCCAAAGAAGGAATGTCTTTCGCCATGGAACATATGCTGATGACAATAAAGAACCTATATCTGAGCTGGTAGGCTGAAAGCCATCAGCAATTATACTATTATAACTTTTATCATCAAGTTCTGTACATGATATAGAACTGATCAATGAAGCAGCCACAAGGCTGATTATAAATATTTTATTTTTCATGACTCATTTTTTTTATTAGAATACTATGTTTGCACCTACCGTAAATGAACGTATATGTGGATATTGATCACGGTTGTCATATCCCGGGTTCAGTCCTGATGTTGATACTTCCGGGTCTACACCTTTATAACCGGTAATTGTCAAGGCATTGTTTACAGATCCGTATATTCTAAGACTCTTTATGTACTTGCATATGTTGCCAAATTTATATCCTAAGGTGATATTATCTATCTTCCAATAATCACCATTCTCAACATAATAACTATTGAACTCTTCTGAACAAGATGGGCTTAATACGGCTTTGCCGAATACTTTGTCGTAAGCTGATTTCAATCTGTTCCAGTCCTGACGACTACGATTTTCGTAGAACATTCGTGCACAGTTGATTATCTGGAATTTGAAAGCTCCACGCATACTTACAGCAAAATCCCAATTTTTATACGTCAAACTGTTGCTGAATCCAAGATACCACTTAGGAAGTCCATTTCCTAGGACTTTCTTATCTTCAAAAGAATGGGTAAATTTATCATAACCTACATGATTTCCATCTTTATCTTCATAAATCCATTTTCCTTTTTCATCTACATCGACGACTTTGAATCCAAAGATCTCGCCAATAGGCTCGCCTACTTTCACTATATGGGATTCTGTCTTTACAGGTTCCTGAATCCATCCTGTCAAGAAATAATCTGTAGAAGCCTTATATAAATCATTTGAAAGACTCTTCAACTTATTCTTATTGGTTGAGAATGTAACAGTACTACTCCACTGCATATTGTTATTTTTGATTGGAATAACATTAAGCATAACTTCAAGACCTGTATTGCTCATTGTGCCTACATTTGCACGCGTAGTAGTATAAAGATTAGGTGGTGAAGGTACTGTATAATCATACAGAAGACCTTTAATCTGACGGTTGTACCAGTCAATCGAACCATTAATACGGAAATCGAGCATACTGAAATCCACACCTATATCCCACTCATGTTTCTCTTCCCATTTCAGTTCAGGATTGGCATTCTGTGTAGGTTGTAAAGCTTTTACCCATTTACCATCATAAAGATAATAATCACCATATCCAAGCATTGACTTGCCTAAGAAAGATTCGTTAGGCTGTGAACCGGTAACTCCATAACCTGCACGCAACTTTATGTCGTTGAATATTTTCTGCTCTTTCATAAAAGACTCTTCCGTAATACGCCATCCCAGAGATATAGAAGGGAAATTACCCCATGGTTGCTTTGTGCCGGCCAACTGACTTGCTGCCTCATGACGGAGGCTTGCCATTAGTAGATAACGGTTTTTATAATTGTAGTTAAGGCGACCGAAGAAGCCAATCAGATTAGTTTCCAGCCGGTAACTGTACATAGTTGCCAGACCTTCTTTGAGAGCGTTGCCGGCACCTATATTATTATAACTATATAAGTCGGTAGGGAAATCATAATTCTGTTCATACTGATTGCTGTAGTCTGTAGCCTGATAACTATATCCAACCAATGCTGATATAGTATGATCGCCGATAGTCTTACGATATTGGGCCGTTAGCTCCATCAGTTTTGTAAGATTTGTATTTGCACCAACTGATGCATATCCATTCTTTCCATCTCTAAGATTCGATATATGTTTCTTTGTCTCATAATATCCACCATACTGATGTATCTTGTCATAAGAGAACAGAGCCTTGAAAGTAAAATCAGGAATTGGATTGTAAGTTACACTAGCATTAAATCTGGTCTGCGTAATATCCTGACGTCCATCACTTTCATATATACGAGATACAGGATTGTCGTATTCGAATATACCGGTATTTTCATTCCAACTGCCATCAGGATTGGTAACTGCCTCTGTAGGGTTATGTATCAGAGCCTGCCGATAGCAATATGTATTGAAGCTGCCTCCATCTGATGTAGAGATATAGTTTGTCTGATTACCAATAAGGGTAAAATTAAATTTAAGTTTATTGTCCAGCATACTATGATTAACTTCTGCACGGCCCTGGAATTCATTCTTGTTAGAGCGTTTGAAAATTCCTTCAAGGCTACGGTAATTGAGATTGAATATATAATTAGTAGTTCTGTTTCCACCCTTATAAGATAAGTTATGAACATGACTGAATGGCGTACGAGTTATTTGATCAAGCCAATCTGTATCAGAACCCTTATCCCAAGAGGCATCACGCAATCCGTCTGCTATCTGTTGGCGATAGTCGGCAGCCGTACACATATCAAGTTTTTTAGTTATAGTTGATGTACTTACATAACCGCTATATTCAATCTGGTTTATATTATCTCCTGAAGCTTTCTTGGTGGTAATCATGATTACTCCATTTGTTCCACGAGAGCCATAAATAGCGGCTGCAGAACCATCTTTCAATACATCTACACTCTCAATATCTTCAGGAGCTACTGTGTTAAGGTCGCCCGGCACTCCATCTACTAATACCAAAGGAGATGTGGTTGCTCCTAGGATTGTCGTATTACCACGCAATGATATAGTGGTCTGTGATGTTGGATCGCCACTCGAATTTGTTACTGCCAGACCGGCAATTTTTCCTTGAATAAGTTGGCCTGCATCGTTGACAGAACCTTTGATAAAGGCATCACTTTTAACACTACCTACAGAACTTGTAACATCGCCCTTGCGAAGAGTACCATATCCTACGACGACAACTTCATTAAGGATCTTATTACTTTCGGTCATTACAATATTAAAATTGTAACGGTTATTGACAGAAATTTCTTTTGTCGTATATCCCAAATATGAGCATACAATAGTTGCATTGTCAGGAACCTCAAGAGAGAAATTTCCATCCATATCCGAGATAGAACCTTTACTTGTATTCTTAATTATTATACTTGCTCCTATTATAGGTTCACCTTTGTCGTCTTTCACAGTACCGGTAACCTTACGAACTGCCCCATTGGCAATTCTTTTGTGCTGTTTGTCTGATATTACAATCGACTTAGGAGAAATGACAGAATACTCCAGATTATGCCCCTGTAATACTTCCTCCAGGATGTCAGAAACGGAAGAATTGGTCTTGTTGATGGTAACATTTTTCTGATTATCAACAACAGCATTTCTGTAAGAAAAACGATAATCTGTACGCTTTTCTATTTCGCTAAAGACTTTTTTAAGCGAAACATTTTTCAGATTGAGACTGACCCTCTGCTGTTGAGCTTGCACTCCAACACAGCAGAATAAGAACAGAAACATTACAATAATGAATTGTTTAATTCTAAAATGCTTTTTCATGTAATGGTTTTATTAGTTAATAGATATAATGTTAGGCCCACCCCCATTATGTTTTTGGGGGCGGTTTATATTATAGACAAAGTTTAAGTGTAAAAGTACCAATAAATTTTTATGTTATGCAACATAAAAATCTATTTCCCGGTCATTAGTATATTTTTACCATCAGTAAAACTCTTCAAATGATACGATTCTTTTATTATCCCTATGGCACTATATAGGTCGTTGGTAGGTATTGTGCCTGTAAATAAATCTTTTGAATTATAATTACTCTTTATTATAATATTTACATTATACTGCTTATTAATATAGCGTATAACATTGCTAAGACTTTCATTATCAAAGATCTTTTCATTGGATTTCCATGCTACTACATTATCAATAGCATCAAGTTCTTTTACAGTAATATGACCATTCTGATAATTAAGAATAGCTTGCTGTATAGGATGTAAGATAACATTACGTGATGTCATGACAGAACAAAACTCCACACGACCTTCTTTCAGCGTCAGTTCTGCTTCTTTACTGTTTTTACGTGCTGAGAGATTAAATTTTGTACCAAGTACTTTTACTATTAGACGGCCTGTATTGATTATAAAAGGACAATCTTTGTTTTTGGCAACTTCAAAGTAAGCCTCGCCATTAAACTTTATATTTCTCTCGCTAGTATTATATGTTCCTGGTTTATACTCCAATTTTGTATCTTCGTTTAATGCCACTTTGGTTCCATCAGGAAGAGTAATAGAAGCTTTTTCGCCTGAAGCAGTAGCTACTACCATCGTGGAATCTGTTTTTGTGGTTTTATTATTATATAAATAGATAGTGAAAAATATAAATATAGGAAGAAGTATCGCTGCTGCTACTGAAATAACACGTAATATTATTGTTTTGGTCGATTTATTATACCCATTAATATTGTCTATTCTCTTTTTTAGCCTTAAAATATCGCTATTGTCTACTTTATCCTCATCAATGTAATCGTTCATCCAATATTGATACATAGAGTCTTCTAGTTGCGAATCTGTCTGTTCCGCAACTTTCTCTTTCAATTCTTTGAGAGAATCAAGATCTAAATTATCTTCCAGATATTTTTTTTGTAATTCATCCATTTGTCCTATATATAATGTATGACCATATATCTATTCTAAAATACCATAATAAGTTGGTTAATTAACTAATAATAACAAGAGCAGCAAATAACTGTGTCGGCTCAGTTCTTTACGCAACGTTTTTAAGCCTAAAGACATTTGATTCTTTACAGTTTGCTCACTAAGACCAAGTTCTTTGGCTATTTCCTTATTATTCATCTGCCTTATACGCGACATTTCAATAATTCGCCTTTGAGTAGTTGGCAATTCTTCTATTTTCCTCTTAACATAATTCTCGAATTCATCAAATTCTATTTTCCGAAAACCTTTATCTTCAAATGATATGGTATTGCAATATACATAATCTTCAAACATTGGAGAATTAATTCTAGCCTTGTAAGAATTAATCAACTTGTTTCTTGACATTACAAAAAGTAATGAGCACAGAGTCTCATCCTGTCTTATATTTTCTCTACAAGTCCATAGTCTTACAAAAACATCTTGTACTATTTCTTCGGCTATTTCTCTTGATTTAGAAAATGAGAGGCAGTATGCGAATAATCTACGTGAATATAATTCGTATATCGAATTAAATGCACGATATGAGCCTTCTTTCAGTTCTCTGATTAATGATTTTTCAGAATTATCGTCAACAAACATTGCTTTTCTTCTGTATTAAACAGTATAAAAGGTCTATAAATAATGGAAGTTGCAATAATCTTTATTCATTTTTAACTATTAAGATATATTGTCTTTGCCATTCGTAAACAAGTCGCAAAAGTAATATTTAAATTTGATATTACAAAAGATATTAAATAATAAATAAATATATTTCAATATCAATATATAAAAAAAGCCGTTAAATATTCAACGGCTTTCAAAGCAAAGATACACATTATGTAAAAATACTGAATAGATACAACATTTTCATTCTGTCTTATTTTTATAGTCGACGATACATAATTGATAGGCAGCATATGCCTGTATGTATTCGTTTTTTGCACTCTGTAATGCTGCCTGGGCCTCAAGCATATCTGTCATTGTGGTTGTTCCCACACGATATGTATTATAATTCAGACGCAAGTTCTCTTCTGCCTGCACTATTGACTTTGAAGCCACTTTGATCTGCTGCCATGATTCTATTACGTCATCGTGTGCCTTTTGTATATCTATGGCAAGCAATTCTTTGCTGTCCTGCAATGTTTCTCTTGCATTCTGTAGTTGCAAGTTCGCTTTCTTCTCATTATGACCGCCTTCCCACAAGTTGGATATTGGGATAGATACTGTTGCAAACACTGCACCCGATAAATTATCTTTATCAAAAAAGTTATCATACGAATATGTCGCTCCTATACTAAAGGTTGGTAAAGACTTGCCCTTTTCTATATTCAGATTGGTATGACTGATTTCCACATTCTTTTCTAACAGTTTATATTCTGGCCGCTGCTCCACCTTGCTCAATGACGATATGTCCATAGGGAACAATACGGGCAGTTTGCCAATCTCTATTACAGAAGATACGTCAATGTCTGTCTGTGACTTGCCAATATACTGGGCCAATAACAGAAGACACTGCTTCAGACCATTATTAAGTTTTATACGGGCACTTTCATTCTTATTCTGCTCTAATTCTACTCTCAACAAGTCATTGCGGTTCTTTAGTCCCGCCTTAACTGCCGAAGATACATCGATATGCAGTTTGCTCAAAAGTGAATCAGAGACATCAAGTGTGCGAAGAGCTTCCTTACAGTTTACTACCTGCCAGAAATATCTCTGTGCATTATATCCTACCTGCCGTATAGAAATATTTTTCTGAATTTCTGCAGCATCCTCACCATACTTAGATAGTTTATAACTGTTGCTTATACGTCCGCCCGCATAAATAGGCTGCATAACAGATATGCCTGCCGAAACACCATTCTTAAGTGCTGAATAACTTGCAAGACCAAGATCAAGGTCTAACAGATGCTTGTCTGCTGCAAATCCTATAGCCGAACCACTTACCTTGGGCAAAAAGCCTGTATAAGTGTCTTTACGGGTTTCGGCTGCCTGCTGAATCTGATTATCCGCAGTACGAACAGATATATTATGTTTGATAGCCATCTTACTAATTTCATCAGCTGTATAACTCCGCTGTGCGAGCAAGGCTAATGGCATTATCAATGCCAAAGCCAAAGCGATATTTCTCATTGTTTTCATTTTACTACCATTTTATAAGCTACCGGCATCACTGTGAGTATGAACAACATTGTGACCATTGTGCCATAGCAGATTACAGCTCCCATTGGCGCCCACATATAACTGCCACTGATAACCATTGGAACTACGCCCATTGAGGCTGCTGCAGATGTAAGGAATATAGGGCGCATACGTCTGAGTGCGGCATAATAGATTGCATCGGCTGTAGTGAGATGCTCTTTCTGTTGGATTTCGTGTGCGTAATCAAAAAGTATTATCCCATTACGCACCAGAATGCCCATAAGACTGACTATGCCAAGCACACTAGTTATACTGAAGTTTACACCTTGAATTATAAGACCTACCGCCGCGCCAAAAACACATAACGACAGACATGACATCATAAGCAGGGAGATGCCAATACGCTTGAAATGCCATAACAGTATAAAGAAGATGATCACCACGGATGTAATCAAGGCCATTATTATGCCGGGCATCTGATCACCGTCTCCGGCATAACGTCCTCCGTATGAAAGACTTACCCAGGCTGGCAAATGTACGTTCTCAAGTTTTTTGATAAGATGCTCGGTGGTTGTTATCACATTGTTTTCACCGGCAACCTCTGACGATACTGTTAGGCAACGCAAACCGCCGCGATGGGTAATCTGTCCATATTCCAACTTGCTCTTAATGCCGGCCATCTGTCTTAGGGGTGCATTGCCAAAGCCATAATGTACGGGTATAAGTTCGTTTTTTACATCATTGACAGTAGCACTGTCTGAACGTTGTGACTTCAGCACTACATCTATGCCATAGTCGCCCTCCCAGAGTGTAGAGACCTTTAATCCACTGCTATAACGCATCATCATAGTCTGTTCGAGTGCCGCATTGGTCAGATCCAACATATGCATCTGCTGATCATCCGGTTGGATATGTAGCGAGTGTAATGGTTCTTCAAAGCCTGTACGTACCAGTTGTAATTCAGGCATCTTACGCATTCGCGCGGCAATAATGTCGGCTGCCTTAGAAAGAGAATCAAGATTATCGCCTTTGAGTCGCACTTCTACCGGGTGTGCATCATCATTGAATGTAAGTTTTACGATGCGGATATTAGCATCCGGGAAATAGCCTGCATACTTGGCCTTGTACTTATCCACGAGTGTCTCTGTCATCTTATTGTCGGTGGTGTTGACGATAAACTGTGCGAAATTGCTACCACCCAACTGTGGTGCGTAATCTATATGAAAGCGGGGCGATGATGTACCAACAAACGAAGTAATTGAAACCACGCCACTATCACGGCGCATCATATTACTGACGCTGTCTGATATGGCAGCTGTGCGACTAAGAGCTGTACCTGTGGGCAGACAGATCTCTACAGCAAGCTGATTACGCTCTGCATCGGGCATCAACTGTTGCGGCACTTCAGACAGCATCACACAACCAACCACGACGCTTAACACCGCCGAACTTATTGTAATGACAGGATGGCGGAAACACTGGTCGAGTAATAACTTATATTTAGCCTGCAACCACTCTAAAACTGAAAATTTATTTTTACGGTCGCTCTTGTTTATCAACGAAAGTTTTTCGGGTTTGATAAAATAATACTGGAATATAGGTACTACCAATTGGGCTACATACATAGATATGAAAAGTATGATGGTGATACCCCACGGAAAACTCTCAAAGAATTCAGTCAGTCCGCCGTTCATAAATATTATAAGAGGGAAGAAAGTAATGCTGATAGACAGTGTGGCCGAGAGGATGGACTTAAAGAAATGCCGTGCGCTCTCTACCGCAGCATGCCAGCGGGACATGCCCGAAATAAGCAGTTCGATATAATTGTCTATTATCACTATCGAGTCGTCAACAATCATGCCAAGTGTGACTATCAATGCCGCCAGAGTCACAGTGTTGAGTTCTATACCAAAAGCATATAATGCGCCTAGGGATATGGCAATTGTAACCGGAATAGTGGCAGATGCGACAAGGGCCACACGTAGAGGCATAAGCAACAGCACTACTGCGATGACAGCAACTACGGCTATGAGCAGTTCTTCAAAGAATGAATAGATGCTATCTTCCACCACTTTGCTCTGATCGGTGATTTTCTCTATCTTTACATCTTTAGGTAATACCTTTTTAATTGTAGACAGTTTCTCATTCACCTCCTCGCCCATCGATGTAATATCCGAACCTTTCTTCATCTCTATACTCAGAAGAAGAGTCTTTGTACCATTATAAGTTATATACGAATCGGGTTGTGGATAACTCTTTTTTACATCGGCAACATCCATCAGTCTTACAGACGAATGGGTTACAGGATTGTTGATAATCTGTACATTCTTCAGTTCAGATACCTTCTGCATTCGAAGGTCTACATAGAGTGGATACTCGGTAGAGCCGTCTTTAATGCGGCCCAAACCTGATACGAACCCTTTCTTCATGAGTGCGTCGGCTACCTGTTCGGTGGTCAAACCGTAGTGAGAGAGTCTGTCGTTATCCACAGTTACACTTATCTGCTCTTTCTGCATGCCGTAAACCTGCACCCGACCAATATAATCGATTGTACGCAGACTATCCTCTAGCTGTTTCATGTAGTCATTCAGTTGACGGTAAGTCTTGCCCTTGCTCTCCATGGCAATAAGCATGGCGGATGTCTCGCCAAAATCATCTATAACCTCTGTACCTACAACACCCTGAGGCAACTGCCGGCCATATGCATCCAAACCATGGCGGAACTTACTCCAAAAGGCATCTTTGTCTTTGACATCATCATTCAGCTCCACCTGGATAATGCTTACACCATCGCGACTTGTGGATATCGTATTTTTACGTTTCACTTCGTTATACGAGAATATATAATTCTCAAGAGGTTTGGTAACCTGTTGCTCAACATCCTCTGATGTTGCACCCGGATATGAAGCAATAACCAAGCCCTGGCGGATGGTGAAATTAGGGAACTCATTCTTTTTCATATTATCTAGTCCACAGATACCCAGTGCCATAAGGCAACTAACAATCAGTATCACAATCTTGTGATAACGCATAGCCCATTCTTGCATCGTTTTTTTCATAATAGCGACCTTTCTTACTTGATAATTGTTACCTTCGAACCTTCACTTACTTTCTGCATTCCTTCTACGATAAGCTCTTCGCCTGCCGACAATCCGCCAGTAACAACGATGCCCTTTTCATTTTCATCGCATATCATGATACCTCTACGCCTGGCCTCGCCATTCTTCACTATCCATACATAATATCTATTGTCGTTGTCCATCTGAGCTGACTTAAAAGGAATGGTAATACCTGTATTATGCGATGCGCCTACATACACCTTACATATCATACCCGGCAGTAGTTTATGACCCGGATTATTAATGGTGATACTTACAGGATATGAGTGTGAAAGAATATCAGCCTCAACACCAATCTGAGAAATACGACCCGAAAATACTTGGCCTGACAATACATCAACCTGTAACTTTACCAACTTGCCAACTTTCATGTAAGCCATTTCTTTTTCGGACACGGATATACTAATTTTCACATGATCTATCTTCACAAGTTTCGCTATACTCATACCCGGAGCAGCATTCAACCCCGCCTCGCCTGTCTTCTCTGATATATAACCTGCAAAGGGAGCCTTGATGCGACAATCTCTTATCATCTTGCCGGCAATAGCCTCTTGCGACTTTGCCTCGCGCAGTTTGCTCTGAGCATCGACCAACTGCACTGCAGGTACGCTGTTTGTAGCTTTCAACTGCATCAGTCTGTTGTAGTAGTCCCGAGCCTGTAATGTCTGTGTATGCGCCGCCTGCCATTGATAATATGCCTGCGAGGCATTTGATACAGCAATAAGCTGTCCTCTTTTCACCTCTTGTCCCTCGTCTACAGCCATTCGCTCAATAGTGCCGCCATTGACGAAACTCAAAGCTACTCCATTTTCCTCTTTTACTGTCCCTGAATAGAACTGAGAATTGTTATCCACAAAATCTCCTACTGTCTCAACCTTTACCCTTACAGGCGTTTCGCCATTGTTATTGTTCTGATTTTTGCATGAGTTCAAGACAAGTAACATAAAAAGTAATACTACATTGAATTTTGTTTTCATAAATTTCCTTTTTTATTTCGGCTGCAAAAATAGAGCAAACAAGACACTATTTAGTGTTCTAAAATATTCTTTAATTGTGCAAATAGTGCAATAGATAAAGAAAATATCATAATAAAACAGTAAAAGGAGAAAACAAGACAGTGATAATTACAAAAAAAATATTTACTTTGCAAAGTAATCAACAAAGTAAAGGTATGAATAAAATAACTTTCGGAAGAGTACAACAAGAAGACGGACTGCAATACAACGATGATGGTATCATATTGATAGACAATATTACACAGACATCACTGGCCGATTACGAGGATATCAATCTCGAATTCAATGTCTTTGTATACTGCGAAGAAGGCCGACTTCAGCTTACACTTAATGATAAGGTGTATCTCTTAAAATCACAAGACTACATATTATGTCAGGCGGGGCATCACATTAAAGACTATATGATGAGTCAGGATGTGAAATTCAAAATATTGGTTTTTGCCACTGCTGTAATAGACAGTTCACTATTTCTAAAAGATGCGATATGGAATATCTCTGGATTTCTGGATAAATCGCCAAAACGGCATCTATCAGATAAAGAATGTGAGATAATAGAACATTATTATGAGTTGACTAAATTTCACCTCAACAAAGAAGGCAATCAACAATATAATAACGATATAATAAGATTACTTTTCCAAGCCATTGTAATGGAGTTTTTCAAGATGACTGACGATAATATAAAGATGTCTGAACTACCCAATGTGACTGCAGACAAAACTCAGAATGGAGTATTATTCCGTCGTTTCATCGAGTTGCTTTCTGCCAATGATGGTAAGATCAGGACAGTACAAAAGGCCGGTGATATGCTGAATGTATCTCCCAAATATCTATCTAAAGTAATAAGTAAGGCGGGGGGAAAGACGGCTATGCAGTATATTCACGATTATACTATCGAGGCTATCATATATCGGTTGAAGTATACAGACATGTCTATCAAGGATATTGTAGTGGATATGGACTTCCCCAACATATCATTTTTCGGTAGGTTTGTAAAGTCAATATTAGGAATGTCGCCACGTGAATACAGGGCAAGACTAAAAAAGAAGAAATAGAAGTTATCACATAATGTTTGCTGTACTGCGAAAACTGGGAGACAGAGGGAGAAATGTCTCAAAAGTATCAGTCTCAAAGGTTTTTATTAGTATTACATTAGATTCAATGTATAACTGCTGCGGTTCAGTTCAAAGCCAGCTTATTTAGGGAAGTGATACGAAGCGACGGATGACAAGCAAGGAATTAAGAATGTATTTTCAAAACCGGATAAGCTCTTAATAGAACATACCGGATTTGAAAATAACAAAATATATTAGTCTCTATTGGGGTTTGACCATTGATAAGTAGCATCACAAGTAATTGGAACAGTCTGATCGCCAATCTGAAGACGGAAATCGCCCTGTTCAAGAACCCATTTGCCATCATAACCGACAAATGCAAGATCGCTTGCCTTTAATGGAATTGTTACGGTTTTTGTTTCGCCCGGCAGCAATTCCACTTTATCAAAGCCGCGAAGCCTACGGCCGTCAGGAGTCATGCTGGCTATAATATCACTGCTATAAAGAAGCACGCTTTCCTTTCCTGACATTTTACCTTTATTTGTAACATCTACTGATACATTTATAACATCACCATTCTTAAAATGACTTTTATCAGTATGCATGTTACTATATGAATATGTAGTATAACTCTTGCCATAACCAAAGCCCCATTGCTGAGTGATCTTAGCATCATAATCATAAGCACCATTCATAGTACCCACTTCCTGACTCTTTTTAAAGTCATAATTTGCAAGCGAATTTATCTCGCTTGGATAGGTATAGGGTAACTTGCCACTGAAGTTAGATTCTGCCGAAATCAGACTTACCAAAGCATCTGCGCCATAGTTGCCCGGAAGGAATATATCAACTACTCCATCTGCCAAAGGCACTATATCTGAAATGATACGTGGTCTGCCTTCATTAAGCACCAACAGAATTGGTTTGCCGGTAACAGCAAGTGCCTTAACTAAGTCTCTTTGATTTTTTGATAGTGTCAGGTCTGTAAGATTACCGGGGGTTTCTGTGTACGAATTTTCACCTATGCAGGCTACAATCACATCTGCATCTGCGGCAGCTTTTACGGCACTATCTATGTCAGGCGTATTTTCTTCATAATACTTTCCGCCTTCATTATATGTTACACCTTGTTGCAGAATAACATTCTGTTTACCATACTTATTACAGAAGGCTTCATATATAGTATTATACTGTTGGGCAAATTGATCTGTAAGATTGCCCTGCCATGTATAGCTCCATCCACCATCAAGACAACGCATCTGATTGGCATTAGGACCGGTAAGCAGAATTTTCTTGCCTGTAGATAATGGCAGTACATTTTTTTCATTCTTAAGCAGTACGATACTCTCTGTAGCACCGTCGAAAGCTAGTTTTGCAAATTCCTTGCCACCAAATTTGGGATAGTCTTTTAATTTATGGGTAGGATTGTCGAAAAGTCCAAGACGATATTTCATTCTTAATACTCGTCTTACGGCATCGTCTATTCTGCTCATAGGCACCTTACCTTCTACTACCAACTCTTTGAGGAGATCGCACGCATCAGGATTATAAGGTTCCATTATCATATCTATGCCTGCATTGACAGCAATTCGAAGAGCGTCTTTCTTATCCTTTGCCACCATCTCGCGCTGCCATAAGTTATTTACGTCAGCCCAGTCTGTAACAAGCACACCATCCCAGCCAGTCTCATCCTTCAACCATGTGGTAAGAAGTTCATGATTGGCATGTACTGGCAGTCCGTTTAC
Organism: Xylanibacter oryzae DSM 17970; assembly: GCF_000585355.1. Classification (NCBI taxonomy): domain Bacteria; kingdom Pseudomonadati; phylum Bacteroidota; class Bacteroidia; order Bacteroidales; family Prevotellaceae; genus Xylanibacter; species Xylanibacter oryzae. Next base: position 1,760,425 of record NZ_KK073873.1, read on the forward strand.
TGATGCTGAATTTACCATAACAGACAACGCGCCATTTTCCAAACCCGTTAGAAAAGGAGCGAAAAACTTCTCGCGAAGGTCGGCCGGAGAGATATATGCCGGTGTACGGTCTTTGCCTGTCCATGGCACACTGTAACCCAAATAATGCTTTAACGAAACAGCAATATGCCTTTGGTCTATATTATTTGGATTTTCGCCCTGAAAACCTAATACCATATTCTTGCACATTTCCGAGTTAAGATAACAATCTTCTCCGAAATTCTCCCATATACGCGGCCAACGTGGATCGCGCCCCAAATCTACCGTAGGACTATAGCTCCATGGCACACTCACTGCACGTGCCTCGTAGGCTGTGGCTTCTGCGCATCTGCGTGCTATATCTCTATTGAATGTAGCCGCTACATTGATGTTCTGCGGAAATAAAGTGCCACCCTGAGTATAAGTAGAGCCATGATTTTGATCTAATCCATAGATACATGGAATACCGATTTGCTTCAACGAATGTTTCTGAATGATTGCCAGATATTGTTCCCATTGTTTTGCTGTAGGTGCTACTGTATTTGGAGCATTAAGTATAGACCCTATCTTATAGCGGTTGAACAGAGAGTCCATACGCTGTTCGTTGATTTGGAATACACCATTTTTGTTACTACCGAAAAGATCAAGTACCAGTTCTGTCATCTGACCTATTTTTTCTTCTAGTGTCATTTTGCCTAATTGGTTCTCAACCTTTGCTTCAAGTTTAGCATCTTTCGCTATTACAGGAACGGTTGCCTGTACTTTACAGGCAGCCGTTGCTATTGTTATAAATAAGAATATACTTTTTTTGATTAACATAATATCTTATTAGAATAATTACTGTACCGAAACTCTATCTACATAGTAGCCAGAACCTACGCATAAGAATCCGCTCTGTTGTTGAATCATATCCAGAACAGCCTGTGTAAGAACTACTTCTTTTACTCCATCTGAAGACATTTCAAATTGTGATGTTCCAGGTAAGTCACCCCACCAACCTGAATCAGTGCCCATCTTATGGTATGCTGCATCAGGGGCTATTGAATATGAGATACGTAGAATAGATCCGGCCTTTATTTTGGCAAATACATCTTGTCCTATCAGGTTAAATGTCTTGTGAGGATCACCATCAGGCAAATCCCATGATACATAATGATGCCCTTGCCATAGTGTTATCTCAGAAGAGATTGTCAGTGTCTGTTGTGCGGAAATGCCATTGCTGCCATAGAACTGAACAGGAGTTCCACCTTTAGTCTTTCCTGTTATTGTATAGTCACCATCTGTTAACGATGGGCAAAGGAAGGTAAGAGATGTTGCCGACTGACTAGTAAACGTTGTTATAGTCTGATCGCCTATTGTGAGTGATACTATGTTATCAAGATTGATACCACTTATAGTACAATCCATTCCTGCATTAGCACGCGAAGCTCCTGAAGTAATGAGCGCTGCCTTACTTACTTTTACAGTATTTGCGCCATACTGATTATTGTCATTACCTACTAATATTACGCGATAATCACCTTCAGTCAGATCTGCAGGTACACTATATTCAATATAATTACCTTTATCATTAGGTACATAATTAATATCTGTTATTACCTTACCACCAATGGCAATACTTTTTACCTTATTCAGGTTATTACCCAAAAGTCGGGCTGTTGTTCCGGGAGCGATAATTCTTTCGTATCCTACTTGAGCACTATATGGATCACCATCTAGAGGATTTACTTGTACAAGACCTTCGCGTGAGGTTGACTTCCCTGCTGTAGTAGAAACTATCACTTTAAGATTATAGGTACCTGCCAACAGAGTAGTGTCTATCGTTGTTCCTGTTTGCACTTTCACACTATCAAGCAACCAGTCTTCTGTAGTATAATCTGCAGGAGTAACTGTCAACTTGATATTAAGTTTACCATCACGATTGATGTTGGAGATAACAGGCAATGCACCGTTTACCCGATCGGGGAATATAGGATCGAGTATTCTCGGGTCATCATTGACGGTAGCCGTTGAGAAGGGATCCTGATCACTACATGCCGTGAAAGTAAAACTCATCGCCATGATTGCCAACAGCATAAAATATATTTTTTTCATATTGATTGCTATTAAATTTTAATTGTTAATTCGTAATTACTTGTCCCACCATACATTAGTATGCCAATCATCCTTTCCACCCATACGGCTCAAGGCATCATCGTAGCCGGACTTGTTGTAAGAAGATTCCAATACCGGATAGCAAAGACGAACAGGAATATCTACACCACCTGTAAGATATTGTCCAAATCCATAATCATTAGGAGATTTCAGTTTAGGATATCCTGAACGACGAACATTTGACCAGCATTCAGCCGGGTTAGTAAGATGGAGTATCCATGCCTGAGTATTGATAGATTCTCTCTTCTGATCGTCTGTATGTCCTATTCCGTTGTTTGTCATATAAGTATTGAATGCATCATCTGATACCTGTGCACAACCATAATTGTTTGTTAAGAAATCCATTGCTGCACGAACACCTTGTCTGTACATGTCGTCTGCAGTAACACCACCTACATTCCAGCCATTCAACTTAGCTTCGGCCAATAAGAATTTAACCTCTGACGAAGTCATAACTACACCAGGATTATTACCCTTAAGAAAGTTGTTAGCCAATTTTGGTTCTACTTCACGAGCTACACTTGAAGATACTGAAGGATTGGTCTTAGACAATTCTTTTAGAATATCACTATCATAACCTGATGGCCATGGATCCCATGAGAAAGCACCCGGATCACGAGGCTTGAATGCGATGTTTTTGGATATCATCTCATCGGTAAGATCTACACGATTATCAGGACTGGTAGAACTCATAAGTCCATCATAATAGCAACGTGCTATCATAAATGTACGAGGGTCGCCGGTATTGTATAGTTTATTAAACAATGTAGAGCACAGATAACTTGGATTATTGGCCGGGTCGTTACCAAAGAGCAACTGTGACATTGCATTTCCACGGTAATCAGTGTAAGCCTCCTGACCAAAACTGAATGATATTGCCATATACTTAATAAGAGCATCATCACTGCTACTGCTCATAATTCCACCATCAGCCTGCAACGCATTTTCAAATTCTTTCTGTGCTTTTTCAGGATTGACTTTAGAAATACGCATTGCGAATCTCAATCTCAAAGAGTTAGCTAATTTTTTCCATTTATTTACATCACCATTATAAATGACATCGCCTGTTATTTTATCTTTTGTCGCGTCAAATTTGCTAGCAGCCGAATCCAACTCAAGGAAAAAATCATTATAGATACTTTCTTGGGTGTCGTACTTAGGATTGGATATACCACTGATAAATCCCTTTCCGGCCTCGCTATAAGGAACATCACCATAAATATCGGTGATTATAGACATCAGATATACACGATATATGCGCAGAGCAGAATTGACATTCACTTTATGCTCATCTTTCTCTGTTCTATATTCCGCATCTGTTATGTTCTTAATTGCAGAAGGATAGAACGAAGTCCATATTCTGCTCATTTCACTATTGTCAACAGTATGTCGGCCACCGAAGTTAGTTGTATTCCAGCATCCCATAAGTTGTTGGTCGAAAGCGTACAGGTAGTTACGGTAAAGCTCTACCATACCCAAGTCTCCATAAGTCTGTAACTCGCCAGTGGTAAGCTGAGCATTCGGATCTATAGTTGAAGCCTTTGAAGGATCTGTATTCATATTTTCCATGTAATCATTGCTACAAGAAGTGAAAATCATGGTAAAGGCTGTCAATATTGTTGCTAAATATAATTGATATTTTCTCATTGTTATTTCTCCTTAATCTACTTTAATGATTGCATTAGAATTTCAAGTTAACGTTAAATCCATAACTCTTACGTGATGGCAATGAACCATATTCCAATCCCATACCTGTAGTGTTATTATAGTTTGAATCCGGATCAATGTTAGGAATATTCTTCCATACGATGAATGGATTACGGGCTACAAGAGATACAGTAAGACCTTTAACGACATTCTTTAGCCATCTTTGTGGTACATTGTAACTGAATGTCAATTCACGGCATTTTATATACGAGTTATCGTAAATGAACATAGAAGGTGCATTACGGCATACGCTCATCCAGTAATCTTCAGGATTGATATAGATATTATTATCGCGGTATGTACCATCGCCATTGTCTATCACACCAGGTGCAACATATCCGCCTGTCGGCTTCCAGCTAGGAGAACCTTTGGCAATACCTGCTGCCTGACGGGCCTCTTCTGATTTATACCATGCGTCACGACCAACTAATGTTTCAGGACTCTTGCCTGATTCATAAGCAGCACGTGCTGACATAGAGTAAAGGTCGGCTCCTACTTTCACATCAAATATAGCTGATAGTGAGAAACTCTTATATGCAAGTGTTGTCGTAAGACCTCCTGTCCAATCCCATGATGCATTACCTAACACATGATTACTCTTATCATATTCAGGAAGACCGGTCTGAGGGTCTATAAGCACTTGTCCGGCAGTGTTGCGTTTAAAGTCCGGACCTACGATGGAACCGAAGTTCTCGCCCACCTTTGCAGCTACCTGTACATCAAGCCATGTTGCTTTCTCTAGTTCGAACATGTCCATGCCGTCAACAAGCTTTTTAACTTTATTGGTATTCTTTGAGAAGTTGATATTTACATCCCAAGAGAAATCCTTAGTCTGAATAGGACGTGTGTTAAGTGCTATCTCAAGACCGGTATTGTCTATTTCACCTGCATTTATAAGACGGTATGTATAACCGGTTGTCCATGAAGAGGCCATACCCATAATCTGGTTTTTGCTCTTCTGGGTATAATATGTAACATCTAGTCCGATACGGTTGTTCAGGAACTTAGTTTCAAGACCTACTTCAAAAGAGTTTGTTTTTGTTGGTTCCAAGTCTTTGTTTGGAATAGTGTTATTATTGATAGATCCTATAGTATAACCGGGATAAGTAAATTTTGACTTTGTATAAACTAATCCCAACTGATATGGATCTGTATCGCTACCTACTTGAGCAAAAGACATACGTAGCTTTCCATAAGGTAGAATATTACCTAACTTGAGTAATTCAGAGAATACAAAACTTCCTGAGAAAGATGGATAGACATATACGTTATTGCTTGTTGGCAAAGTAGAAGATTGGTCACCTCTCAGAGTTGCATCTAAATATAATAGGTGCTTCCATCCCACATTTACAGAACCGTACAGTGAATTTATCTGTTTACGGTAACTATTCTGTTCCAGACTAATCTCGTTGAAACTCATAAGCGCCACGACATCTGGTATCTGCATATCCTGAGCTGTGGTTATTGTTGTAAGATTGTTAACCTTATATACATTACCACCAAGAGTCGCATTGAAGTCAAAGTTGCCCCATGTATTATTGTAAAGTGCTAACACTTCAAAGTTGTACATACGATTGCAATAATCGCTAATCTGCATTCTACCGGCTTCGAAACCTGGTGTTGTTGGTGCTTTGAAGTCCTGAAAAGAGAACCAGTTAAGGTCGGCTCCAACAGTACCTTGCAGTTTTAAGTGCTTATCAATATTCCATACAGCCTTTCCTGTCATTCTGAACTGATCTTTCTTTGATGTATTAGAATTTTTGTATACATCCCAGTATGGATTCACATTATATGGGTCCATGCCATTCCAGTTAGAGTATTCGCCGTTGGCATTCTGATATGTTTTCAACCAAGCCTGATCGTATGTTGTAGCGAGAGTCATCAAGTTTTTTCCGATATTCGATTTGCTGTCACCTAAAGCAGGACGGTTCTTTACATACTCACGTGTATAATTGGCACTGAAGTCAAAGTCAACTTTCCCCATTGATGTATTAGCACGAAGATTAAAGATATCGCGACTCATATGAGTTTTCGGTACTATATCTTTGTTGCGCATATCTGTATATGTGAAACGCAAACCAGTCTTACCACTGTTCATTCCGATAATGGCTGAGTTAGTAGCTGTAAGTCCGGTACGGAAGAAATCAGATGTATTATCCGGTATTATATTATATGGACGTGATACGCCATCAAAGTATTTCAGCATATTAGTACCGTCAGCTTTAGGTCCCCAACTTTTATTAGTGTTGGATACTGCATCTATGCTATATGTTCCGTTACTACCCATACCGTATGTCTGTTGCACATTATTCCACTTTGCGAGTTGGGTGTCGAAGGTCAAAGAACCGTTATATTCTACACTGTATCTATCCTTGCTTGCCTTCTTAGTCGTAATAAGAATCACACCATGCGAAGCACGACTTCCATATAAAGCAGAAGCAGCCGGACCTTTTAATACTGACATTGTTTCAATATCATCCGGGTTCACGCTTGATATTCCGTCACCTAAGTCAAAACCTCCGTTAGTGCCTGCACTAGCAAAGTTTGTATTGTCCAATGGCACACCATCTATAACATAAAGTGGCTGGTTATTTCCGGTCATTTCGGTACTACCACGAAGAATAACGCGGGTAGAACCGGATGCTCCACCGGCTGTCTGACTGACAACAAGGCCTGGAATCTTTCCTGCCAGCGAATTTATCACATTTGTTTCTTTAGCCTTGGTCAACTCTTCGCCTTTGACTTCTCCTATACCATATCCAAGTGCTTTACGGTCGCGCTTAATACCCAAAGCTGTTACTACAACTTCGTCTATCACCTTGCTATCTTCCTTAAGTGATATATTCATATCATTAGAAGCTTTTACTGTCATTGATCTGAAACCCACATAACTTATTACTAATTCAGTACCCGGTTTTACATCCAGGCTGAAACGTCCGTTCAAGTCGGTAACTGTGCCCTGTCCGCGACCCTTAACCACTACACTGGCACCGATTATTGGTTCTTTTCCGTCTGTTACTATACCAGACACCTTTTGATTTTGCTGTAATACTGAGATGCCAGGCACCTCTGCTGCCCACATCTTCTGAACCTGAGTAGGCAGGATCATGGAGCATAGACATAACATACAAAAGACTTTTCGATTACTTTTCTTCATATTTATAAATTTAGGCTTATATTAAGTTAATTGTTAATATTTAGATTCTAATTATTTTTAATCTTATATACACGTACATAATCTATATACATCTTAGCTTCGCTCCCAGCCATAGGGAGCGCTGTTATACCCTCGGGATTTAGTATATTTGGATAATCTCCACCCACAGCCAGATTGAATAGTATATGGAATGGTTTATGAAAGTATGCGCTCTGGTCAGTACCTTTGCTTATTGTAGCATGATAATATGGTTCTTTGGAATTATCAAGATAGAACTTAAGACTGTCTTCATCCCAAACGACAGTGAATATATGATAGTCTCCTGTAATACCGGTACTATCTGTCACTGCACCCGATGTCCACATCTTGTGTTCAGGAATGCTCGGTCCCCAATGTATGCAACCAGAATATAGTTTTTCTTGTGTACCTTTTTTAATGCCGTCAGAAAAACCAGCTTCCATAATGTCTATTTCGCCGCAAGCCGGCCATCCCACTTTACCTATGTCTTCACCCATCATCCAAAAGGCCGGCCAAAGTCCATTTGCCAATTTAGGTAATTTGATGCGTGCTTCTATCTTTCCATACTTGAAACTCACTTTCAGATTAGAATTCACACGACCGGACGTAAAGTAACGTCCTTTATAGTTCTCACGTCTGGCTGATATTACCAGATTACCATCTTCTATTTTCACATTAGATTTACGAGATGTATAATACTGCAGTTCATTATTAGAAGGTGTAGGAACAACTTCTGTGTTCCAGTTTTTACCTAGTGTATTGCTATTAAACTCATCACTCCACACCAGCTGATAATCCTGGGCATAAATAGGAATAGATAATAGCGATAATAGAATAAGTGTAAAAAAGTACTTCATTTATATATTTTTCGTTATTGGATTTAGGCTACAAAAGTAAATATTAACAAAATATTATAGGTTTGAATACAAACAGAAAAGGTTTCAAAACTGACAGTATTCAGTTTTAAAACCTTTAAATGGTCTATTTTTACAGTAAATTCTATTTATATTTGCTTGGCGACACTCCAAAATGTTTTTTAAATACTGTGCTAAAGTATTTAGAATTTATAAATCCTGTCATAACCGAAACGTCAAGTATAGTTTCTCCTTGTTTAATTAGTGCCGCAGCATGTTCTAATCGTATAAGTCGTATAAAGTCTTGTGGAGGTTGTGATGTCAATGCCTTCAATTTGCCATAGAATAGAGTACGGCTCATGGCCATTTCACAACACAGCTTATCAATATTAAAAGCTGTATCCGAAATATTTTCTAGTACTATGCGTGTTGCTTTATCCACAAACTCACGATCGCATTCATTTATCTGTTGTGATTCGCTTATGTCATTATCATCCGACATATCTGTTACTTCGCCATCTGCTGTTCTTGCGAGTTCTACTGAATGTTTTAAATAGTACTTGCCAAGTCGGCGGCGGTTTTGCAGCATACTGTCTATTTTGCTTCTTAGTATTACGGTATCAAAGGGTTTGGTAATATAATCGTCGGCACCAAGTCCTAATCCGTCTATCATAAAATTACGGCCCGATTTTGCAGTGAGAAGTATAACCGGCAACCATGACATATCTTCGTTCTCTTTTATTGTCTTGCACAGTTCATCGCCATTCATCCCAGGCATCATTATGTCTGAAATTACTATATCACATAAGCCGTCTTTCAAGTATAGCAATGCGTCTTCGGCACTTGGTACATCTACTATATTATAATATCCGCTGAATGAGATACGGATATATCGCCTTAACTCATCGTTGTCGTCTACAAAGAGTACGGTGTCTTTGTCGGCAGACGGTTTTATATTGTGCCCATCATCGATAGTTTCGGGAGCTACTACTATATTATTGGTATCTATTGGTGACTCTACTGCACTTACCGACTTTGAAAAATGGTTATACCCTTTATGGAATGTCAAGAAGAATGATGTACCATTACCCTCTTCACTCTCAAATGAAAGTTTACCCTTCAACTTATTTACAAGACGTTTGGTGAGCATCAAACCTAATCCGCTACCTGTTTCTTTTGAATTTATTGCGTTATCTGCACGGTAAAAGTTCTGGAATATATGTTTTTGGGCATATTTGGGTATACCTATACCTGTATCTGATACTTTTATATGTATGTAATTGTCATCCTCCCATGCCTCCAGTTTGATTTTATCGCCTTCGTGGGTGTACTTAAAGGCATTCGAAAGTAAATTTTCGAATATTTTGTCTGCCATTGATACATCTAACCATACAAAAAGACTTTCAGAACAAATTGCTAATGAGAAATCAATGTGTTTCTGGTTGGCTATCAAGCGAAATTTATCCATTTGTGCCTCAAGTAGTACTTTCAGATCAATCTTATTTACATAAATAGGTGTTTCTGAACGATCAGACTTCTGAAAGTCTAACAATTGCGTTATCATATTCAGCAATTTCTTACCGTTATTTCGTGCTATCTCCAAGAAATTACGACTTTCTTCACTCAAATTTTTATCTTCTGCTATATCTCCAAGTGGCGCAAGCACAAGACTTAACGGTGTACGTATGTCATGGGCGGTATTAACAAAGAAGTTAATCTTTTCATCAAAATATTTGCGCTGCAGACGGTCGTGATAAAGATTCCATCCAAAATATACAATGGTGCCTAATATACAGATATAGAATGCCCATGAATACCATGTGTTCCACCATGGTTGGGCTACTACCACTTTCAAGCTTTTCTGACCAAGTATACGGCCATCATTTCTACTGAAGCTCTTAACGTGTAGAATATAATCTCCAGGAGGCAGATTGGTATAGTGTATGCTCTGCTCCGAAGTAGGTAGACTCCATTCTTTGTCAAAGCCTTCTAGTATATATTTATAGACTATATCATGTTGATACTTGAAGTTTATACTTTCAAAGTCAAATTCCAAGGCGTTCTGATCGTATGCTACTCTTATCTCTCCTTCTTTCAGCATCTTATACATATGCATTCTAGATTCTGCAGAATTATTATTATTCTGACCGAGCAATTTTACCCTTGTAAAATTGAGCAGGGCACGGTAACTTAAACGGTCTATTTGTCCGGGGTCAATAATAACGGCACCGCTGCTACTGCCAAAAATTACCCTGCCATCCATAAGCGAAGCTATCGACATTCTTTTATATTCACGCTCTAGTCCCTTTAGAAAATTGATATTGACCACTTCTTTATTTTTTGGGAATACAAGGGCCAATCCAAGATCGGTACTTACAAGCACCCTACCCAACCTGTCAAAACATAATGAATATACAGTATTAGACGGGAGCCCCTCTTTGGTATTGATATTCTTCACACTGTGCGTACGCATATTATATATGTATATACCTCCACCATCAGTAGCCAGCCATACCTCACTATTACCGGTAAAAAGCATCGACTGTATATAATAGTTGATATCTTTGTGAGGAAACTCTTTCGATGTAAAGTACAAATGCATCTTTTTAGTCCTCTTGTCTACTGTATAAAAACCATTTGCAGTACCAATAGCAATCCTTCTGTCAGGCATTTCTGTCATACACTGCACTACCTGAATAGGATAATATTCTGTTCCACGTTTGCCAATGTGCACAAGCGGACCGTCCAGACAGCCTATCCATAAGTCGCCTTCACGGTCGGTCAGCAAACTATAGACATAGTCGGTCTTCAGTACACCGTTCACTGTCGAATAAATTTGTTTTGCATTTCCACTTTCCGACACCGAATACACCCCATTGCCATAAGTGCCTACCAAGACTTTACCATCAGCACCTCTACATAATGTCAGTGCTACTTTATTATAAAGTGTATGCATCCATTTATGAGTAGATTTATTATACACACTCACACCACGGTCGGTAGCATACCAAACATTGCCGTCTGGGAGTTGCAATACATCATTTACACTATTGTTTAATAATGATTGTTGGTTAAGATATTCGTGTTGAATTATTTCCATTACCTTCCCAACCGGGATTGCCATATCAATACCTCCTGAGTATGAACAAATCCAAATATTGCCAAATCTATCCTTGCATATATCATATATGCCATTGCCATGCAGTGCGCTACCGGTATTGTCATCAGAGTCGAACAGTAACCATGAGTCTGCCCCATCTCGCGATGCGGCATATATCCCCGCACCGTCTATACCTAGAAGCATGGTTGTAGAGTTCATTAGTTCTATAGAACGTACAGGTGTCTGCGGTACCTTGGCAAGTCCTGGCATAGGTACTAAATGTAATGAACGTGTATCAAATACTTTCACCCCTTCATGAAATGTACCTAGCCACAGGTAGTGTGTTTTCTTATCCAAAAAAGATGTCTGTACCGACAATGACTTTATAAGCATCGTTGTAGAATGGCGTATAAAGTTGTGCACATATACCCCATTCGTTGTACCTATAATCAATCTGTCGCCAATAGAATTTACATGGTTAGCGTATACACCTTTAATTATCCAGTTACCAGTTCCACGGGCAGACAGTCTAAATAGCCCTCTATTGAGAGCTACCCATAATGTCCCATCCTTTCCAATATAGACATCATTAAGGATTACGCTACCTGGAATTACATTGTTTAGATTATACTTGAGTCTGAAATCATCCTGTTTATAATCATATACAAATATTTTGCCCTTGTTATCATAGGCAAATATATTATTATTAAAGTCTTTTACCATACGTATAGTTCTTCCGCTGGCATCACTTAATTTATTTTCAGTTGAGAGATAATAGTTCTTCACGTCATGACCATTAAAACGATCTATTCCGCTTTTCGAACTGAACCACATTGCTCCGTCAGACGCTTCAAGCACAGAATATATTCGAGAGCTACTCAATCCATTATCTGTATTCAGATTGGAAAGCATAAACATATGTCTGTCTATCCGCCCATCCGCACTCCATGCGATTGAACATACTAGAAGTAATATAATCAATACAAATTTACGTCTTAGCACTATTGTCATAGTATATTTTTAAATGGAAAACTGCGAAAATGAATTATAATTCCGGACAAAGATAAAACTTTTTAAGAAAAGTACAAAAAATTATCAAACAAAATAAGAATTTCACGACCTCGATATACTCTTAATAGGTAGATTGGTCATTTCTAATTTTAGATTTTTTTAAATAAATGTCACTATACCACTCGCCCTGTGTTTATCGGACTTTTACGTGTTCTAAAATACCACTATAATACCACTACAATACCACTCTTGAGTAACTTTATTTAGAGCATAGCTTTTACCTTGTCAAAGGATAGCTTCTGTAATGCAAAAGCTATGTTCTTAAGATATTGAAGGATAACTCCTATAATGCAAAAGCTATGCTCTGACTATGCCTGAATTAGGTATACATCTTTGTTGTTATACTTACTGAATTACTATACAAATTATTAAAAGCCTTACTGAAACACTTTACAGAAATATAAAAGCCTTCCTGATTTGCTTAACACAAAGAAAATGTTTTACATATTGTTCTATGTATGTTTTGTTGCTTACAAAGTTAAATAAAAATACCATATATCCAACATAAGAACTATGAAAAACACCACGGTGGTTTGTCAAGCGGCTGGAGGCGTGAAGCCTCCAAAGAGCGTTAACACCCAACATAATTTCTCCTTTTCTCTGCCGGTGTCTTCATCATGTTACTCATATGTGGCCTCTTATTGTTATAGAAGTATATGATATCTTTTAATATATGCATGGCCCCGTCCATGTTCTTGGGCCTTTTCATACGATAAATCCATTCCTGCTTTATGATGCCATTGACACGTTCTGCAATAGCATTGTCTGTTGGCTTGTAATCCTGAGTCATACTTATATTGGCATTAACAGATTTGAGTAATGAAATATAGTCATTACAACAGTATTATCATCTAAAGGAAACTCTTTTTCCCATAAAGTTAATGTATGAGGAGATAATATATCATATTTACGCGCAGTAAATTGATAGGACAAATCATACTCATACTTGTCTTTTAATACATGCAGCTTGAATTCTTTCGAATAGCTACGATATTCACGTTTTTTCTTCTTCTTTTCCATCGATTTTTTGTTAAAACGATGTAAACCTTTTCTGTATTAAGTCACTTCTAGGTGGTATTACAGTGGTATTTTGTGACATTTATGTGGGTATTATATAGATGTTATCATATTGATATTCAGCCTTTTAACTTATATAGTGGTAAAGTGATACTTTTTTTCCTGCAAATGGCAGGACATTGCTTTTTTTGATGCTATATTGTTCTTTTTCTTTATTATAGTTCATTTTCTTTTGTGTGTACAAAAGGAAACAGAACCAAAAGAAAAAACGCAAAAACACCATTATCTATGCGATTCGTCTTCACGCATAAATAATATTATATTACAAAGGTCTCATTAATTATACACCATTGATATTATTGGTTAAAAACTCAACGGCGCTTTTCTTAGTGGTTTTTAATCAGATTTCCAGAATCATTCAACCCTCATCAAATTTTCGATGTGGAATATGAGATATGCTTTCACAAGTCAATAACTACATCCCTTCAATTAAAGGAGATCCAGTTCTATTGGGCAATGGTCAGACCCCATAATTTCAGAATGAATCTTAGAATCAGCCACACACTTCATTAGACGTTCTGAGACAACAAAATAATCGAGTCGCCATCCTGTATTATTCTCGCGCGCATGGAATCTGTATGACCACCATGAATATGTTACCTGCTCAGGATATAAGCGCCTGAAGGTATCAACAAATCCTCTGCCTAGGAAGGTAGTGAACTTTTCACGCTCTTGGTCTGTGAAACCGGCATTCATCCTGTTTGTCTTTGGGTTCTTGATGTCTATCTCGTTGTGAGCTACATTCATATCGCCACATACTATGACGGGCTTCTTGGCATCTAACGACTTAATATATGCCTGGAAATCGTCCTCCCATTGCATGCGGTAATCCAGACGGCGCAGTTCATCCTGAGAGTTTGGCGTATATACGCATACCAGATAGAACATTTCCGACTCAAGGGTGATAACACGCCCCTCGTGATCATGATTATCTATGCCAATGCCGTAACTTACGCTAACAGGTTTGTGCTTAGTAAATATCGCTGTGCCGGAATAGCCTTTCTTGTCGGCATAGTTCCAAAAAGACTCATACCCGGGGAAGGATATATCCAACTGCCCTGCTTGCATCTTTGTCTCCTGAAGACAAAAAAAGTCTGCGTCAAGTTGTGCGAATGTGTCATTGAAATTTTTGCCTACACATGCACGTAGTCCGTTTACATTCCATGAAACTAGCTTCATATTATTTGTATTTAATTAATACGCAAAGATAATTATTAAATCCCGGAAATCAACGTTTAACGGAAAAAAAAGGGCGTAATATTGCTTAAAATGAAAAAATAGTGTATATTTGTGGAGTTAACTTCTAATTACGAGATCATGGAAAAATCATTTATTTTACTTACAATATCTTTGCTTTTTACTCTCGAGGCAACAGCTTTGCCCCATGAGAAAGAGGATAAGGTAGGATATAATAAGCATGGTTATGTGCTCTTTCTTAATTTTTATCGTGCTACTAATGAGTGGGCTAATGGTATAGATGGAAACATTATAAAATATCTCGATTATAACAAAAAGAGATTTTATCTGAAGAATATGTCAGAGGCTGCGTCTAAAAAAAATAGGAGCAGGACTGACTGGTGGAATTTATTCTTAGGGGATATACCAAAAGAAAAACCTAAGATAGTTATTATACTAGGTGATGCCGGATGGATATTATACAGACACTATATGCCGACAGGATGGAGAAAGATACCATGCATAGTTGTACCGGCACGTAACAGGGTGCTTCCCTTTAATGTGTTTATGGACAGTACGGATGTTGCTGATAACAATCAGATACCGTTTTCAGAGACTATAAAGGGGTTTAAGGTATTAGGGTTGAGCTATGTATATTATGCAAAAGAGACTATCCAACTTCTAAAGAAGCTACAGCCAGGAATGAAACAGATTCTTTTTATATCTGACAGGTGTCTAGCATCGACTTTCGCAAGATATGATATGCAAAAAAATGCAGAACGCTATTTTCCCAAACTTAAGTTCATCTCTTTTGAAAGGGATAAGCATACTACCAGACAACTGCTTGACACTCTTCAGAGACTTGACAAGAGAACTGGAATAATTTTTTATGGCTGGAGCGGATGCGATATGAATGCGGAAAATGCCAATTATATAAAGAAAATGATATGTGCTTACTCGTCAGTTCCGGTGTTTACTATGTCTGATTATAATGATGTTGAGGAGTCGTTGCTTAGTGGAGGCTTTTATAATTCTGCAGAGGACATCGCAGCCGAAGCTGTGGATGTCGTTAATAAGTATGATAATAATAAGTATATACCGTGGGGAAGTATCATAAAGATTAGGAACGCAAAGGCTTATCTTAGTTATCCGGCTTTACTGGAGAAGCAGGTTGATGTAGACTTGATACCTGTTGATGCAGTGGTGTATGGCAAACCGAAAACATTTTATGAAATATACCGTGTGCGTATAATACTAGGCACATCTTTAGGTATAATAGTATTTATATTGCTTTTGGGATATGCATGGGCGCAGAGAAAACTAAGAATAGTGAATGATATCACTAATTCTGAACTTGAGCATTTGAACCATATACTGCATGTGGTGCTGGAGGCTTCGGATGTGTTCCCGTGGGCATTGGATCTGGTGAAGAATGAACTGCATGTGTTTGGTAAAACATATGATATTGAAGATATTCATAAATTTATCCATCCTGATGATATCAATACATATTATGACAACATGCATTACTTGATGGAGGATTATAGTAGGCAGACACTGAAAGAGAACAAGGCGCGTTTTAATATACTAAAGACAGGTTATATCTGGTATAAGATGCGTGGTATAGTGGACAAGAGAAACGCTGCCGGTAAACCTACTTATATTATTGGGTCGGCAGAGAATATTGATAAACAGAAACAAATTGAACAGAATCTCGTAGAAACGAGGGAGAAGGCTATAGAATCGAATAATCTGAAGACAGCCTTTCTAGCTAATATGAGTCATGAGATACGTACTCCTCTAAATGCTATCGTGGGATATGCTGATCTGTTAGTATCTTCGGATTATTTAAGTAAAGAGGATAGAGAATTCTTCAATCAGAATATTCAGACTAACAAGGAACTGCTCATGCAGTTATTTAATGATATACTTGATTTATCTAAAATAGAGGCAGGGGTGCTTGACTTTAATTGTAACATGGTAAATATGTCTGAAGTGATAAATAACGCGGTGGCGGCGGCTAAGTTTAATATGGATAAGAAGAATGTGGTGAAGCTTGTGATTGATGACATACCAGAATCTTTTCTTATTCGCACAGATGCAATAAGGGTGCAGCAGGTGATAGTGAACTTCTTGAATAATGCGATAAAATTTACTAAAGAGGGCTTTATCAATATAGGGTATAAAATAGAAAAGGATAGTTTATACTGCTATGTAAAGGATACAGGCATTGGTATAGATGAGTCTAAACAGAGTCTGGTATTTGAACGTTTTGAGAAACTTGACTCGTTCAAACCCGGTACAGGACTAGGACTGGCTATCAGTAAGATGATAATTGAAAAACTGAACGGAAGTATCGGGGTAGAATCTAAACTAGGGGAAGGCTCGACGTTCTGGTTCACTTTACCGTCAGCGCCAAAGAAAATACGAAAGAAGCATTGATATAAAAGAAAAGGTCCCATACAAAAAGTATGAGACCTTCTTTCATAATATATTATGTCTATTAGAATTTAGCCATTTTGATAGCAACTACAGCACATTCGTCACCTTTGTTTCCTAGGCAACCGCCACTTCTGTCTTTGGCCTGTTGCAGATTTTCGGTAGTGAGAAGACCATAAATGATAGGTATCTCACTTGTGGCATTAAGACGTGATATGCCGGATGTGACGCCTTGGCATATATAATCGAAATGTGGAGTGCCTCCGCGAATTACGCAACCTAAGATAATGATTGCATCGTAACCGCCATTTAATATCATCTGATGAGCACCGTAAACAAGTTCAAAACTTCCCGGTACTGTCTTTACATGAATATTCTCAGGGATGGCACCATGCTTCTTAAGTGTATTTAGTGCACCATCAAGCAAAGCTCCTGTTATCTCATCATTCCACTCGCTTACAACAATACCGAAGCACATGTTGCTAGCGTCAGGAACACTCTTTAGGTCGTAATCTGATAAATGATGTAATTCTGTTGCCATTATTTTGTCGAAGCACGTTCTATATATTTGTCTATTTCCTGATACTGCATAGAGTTAAAGTATTTCTGCTTTATCTCTTTGTACAATACGAGAGCATCGTCTTTCTTACCCTGACTCTCAAGAATCTCACCGGCCTGAATCAAAAATGTAGGTGAAAGACTGTTGTTGTCAGCATCCTTAGCTGCCTTCTTAAGATATTTTACAGCTTTGTCAAGCTGATTTACATGTGCATATGCATTGCCCAGAGCTCCTTCGGCTGCCGGAGTAATCATCTGATCGCTGCTGCCATCAAATTCGTCAAGATATTTCACAGCGTCCTGCCATTTACCCATCTGGGCATAGCATAAACCTGAATAAAGGTTAGCTAAGTTGCCTGCCTTTGTGCTACTATAATCGCTTGCTACTCTTGTGAAGCCAGGGAATCCGGCTCCGTCTCCATTGAGGGCTTTGTCGAATGCGCCACCATCAAAATATTCCTGACCTTTGGCCAATATTGTGCTGGCCTTGTCTTCACGTGGTGCAGCAACATAATTTTCGTAAAGTATTAAGCCTGCAATAAATATGATGATTGCTGCTATTACGTATAAAAGACCTCTCTGATGTTTCAAGAAGAAAGCCTGTGAATTGTTAAGAGCGTCATCAACATTCAGAGAGCTCTTCTGTTCATTTGTTTTTGCCATTATTATTTTGTATTTTATTATTCATGTATTGAAAGCGTGGCAAAATTACAGAATTTATCGCATATATTGAAATTTATCAACCACTTTTTTCGTTTTTCAGTCGCAAAACCTTTAACTTTGCAAAAAAATAGGGGAAAATAGTAAATGATACTGCAGAAATTATCTATTATAAACTATAAAAACATTAAGACAGCCAATCTTTCTTTGTCGCATAAGATAAATTGTTTTATCGGAAGCAATGGGGAGGGCAAAACGAATGTTCTGGATTCTGTCTATTACATGTCTTTCTGCCGTAGCGCTAATAATCCTATTGACTCGCAGGTAATACGCCATGGCGAGGATTTCTTTGTGCTTGAAGGTGCTTATTTGGATGATAACGGGGAGCCTGATAACATCTATGTGGGTATGAAAAGGGGCATAAAAAAACATTTCAAACGTAATAAAAAAGAATATAAAAGACTGTCTGAACACATTGGACTTATTCCACTTGTTATGGTTTCGCCTTCTGATAGTTTCATCATAGATGGGGGAAGTGAAGAAAGGCGTAAGTTGATGGATGTGGTGATATCTCAATATGACCATTCGTATATCGAATCGCTTAACAGGTACAATAAGGCTTTACAGCAAAGAAACTCTCTCTTGAAAATGGATGATGAACCTGATGCTGAACTCATGAATATATGGGAGGAGCAGATGGCTCTTGAGGGTGAAACGCTGTATAGTAAGAGAACTGAATTTGTGGAAAGACTGATACCTGTTTTCAGAACTTTTTATAAAGATATTTCAGGAGATAAGGAAACTGTTTCTTTGAGGTATCTATCACATTGTCAGCGTGGGCCATTGATTGATATAATAAGGAGAGACCGAGCTAAAGACATGGCTGTGGGATACTCGCTTCATGGTGTGCATCGTGATGATTTGGAGATGATGCTCGGGGAGTATCAGATGAAGAGGGAAGGCAGTCAGGGGCAGAGCAAGACTTTTGTGATAGCTCTCAAACTGGCTTTGTTTGACTTTTTAAAACATGTAGGTAATAGCACTACCCCGATACTTCTTCTTGATGATATTTTTGACAAACTGGATGCTGTGAGGGTTGAAAATATTGTAAATTTGGTTGGCAGTGAAGAGTTCGGACAGATACTGATAACTGATACAAACAGGGAGAATCTGGATAAGATATTATGTTGTAATAGTCTTGACTATAAGATATTTAATGTAGATGATGGTGAAATAACAGAAAAGGAGGTTTCGGATGTTTAAGAGAAATGTCAAATCATTGGGGGATGTACTTAATGTACTCTTGCGTGAGGAGGGTCTTGAAACGCCTCTGCTGCAAAAGAGATTGATCGACTCTTGGGAAGATGTTATGGGACCTGCAATTGCCAAATATACGTTGAATAAATTCATAAGTAATCAAACTCTTGTGGTTCATCTGTCTAGTCCTGCATTAAGGGCAGACTTGTCTATGAGGAGAAAGCAGATAGTGATGCTATTGAATCAGTCTGTGGGGCGCATCGTTATTGCTGATGTAAGATTTAATTAAATTATTTCGTCCATCCTTACGTCATATTTGCCTGTAGGGATATTATCTTGTTTTTGGAACTCAAAGCATACACCTATCTTGTACGTTTTAGGTATCTTCTTTAGAAATCTGTCATAATATCCTTTTCCACGGCCTAATCTGTTTTTGTCTTTATCGAAACTCATTCCAGGTATCAATGCTACATCTATATCTTCGATATTACAGTACGAATTGCCTGTAGGTTCCATTATACCGTATGCTCCCTGTATTAGATCATATGGACCATTGTATTCTCGTATCTCGATATTCTCTTCGTCTATTACGTAAGGCAGTAATATCTTCTTGCCTTGTGACAATAGGTTATCAATAAGGCTATGGGTGTTGACCTCATCGCTCAACGAATAATACATCAATATAATGTCGGCATTAATAATCCGTTGGTTGCTGATGACTTTCCTTTCAACAGAAAGCGACAATTCATCCAATTGTGCTTGGGTGAATTGTCGCTTTAGGGTTCTTATTTTATTTCTTAATAAAATCTTCTCTTGCATATATGCCGGGATATAATATTATTTTTTACCTGTGGGCTTCTTGGGGAAAGCAGCATTGTTTCTAAACACATAAAGAGCTTTCTTTATGACAGGGTCGTCCTGATTGATGTACTCATTCCATGCATCTTCGTCCATAATGTTATAAATAATTCTACTATCTATACAGGTCTGAAGTAGTTTGTGAGATCTACGTATCATCAAATTACGACGCTTTAGCCCGTGGTCGTTAGCGTAATCTGCAAACTGGCTTACGGTATTCTGCTTGACAAGATAGTCGGATAGCTCCATCATCTCTTTGAAATTATTCAGTTTGATACGGTTATCGTCAGTATAAGAATATGCGAACTGTAAGATAAGTCCACTCATTGCTGCCTGCTTGTAGTATGATGTCATGCCCAGTGTATCTTCTGGCACGAAGATATCAGGTGTGATACCACCGCCACCGTATACGACACGTCCGATGTGTGTATGGTAAGCCGGTCCCTTGTGTTTAATACTGTCTCTTGAGAAGAACTCTCCATGCTCATATCTTGTAAGCAAATCTTGCTGATAATCTTTGTCATCACCTGTAGTATATGGTTTTTGTATACAACGACCTGAAGGTGTGTAATAACGAGCTATGGTAAGCCTTATCATAGAACCGTCAGGGAAAGCGATAGGTTGTTGTACCAGACCCTTTCCGAACGAGCGTCGACCAATGATAGTGGCACGGTCGTTGTCTTGCATGGCACCTGCGAATATCTCTGATGCTGATGCCGAACCTTCATTGATAAGTACGACAAGAGGTATATTCTGATAGCTGCCGCGACCATCTGTACGATAGTCCTCACGTGGTGATTTTCTACCTTTAGTGTATACTATAAGCCGGTTCTTTGGCAAGAATTCGTTGGCCATCTGTACTGCCGAAGCAAGATAACCTCCTGTGTTGTCGCGAAGGTCAATGACAAGGTTGCTGAATCCGCTCTGAGAGAGTTTTGCCAATGAGATTAGCAATTCAGGATAGGTATTTTCAGCAAAGTTTTTAATTTTGATATATCCAGTAGTCTCGTTCAACATATATGTAGCTGATATACTCTTTTGAGGAATATCTCCACGTGTAATAGTGATGAAACGCACCTTCTTCTCGCCATATCTCAAAACGCCAATTTTGACTTTCGTGTCTTTTTGTCCTTTGAGCTTATGCATCGCCTCTTCTTGAGTTACCTGTTTCCCTACAAAAGGTTTGCCGTCAACGTTCACAATCTTGTCTCCTGCGATTACACCTGCTCTTTCGGCAGGACCGTTCTTGATAACATTCTGAACGTGTATGGTATCTTGACGTATAGTAAATTCGACACCTATGCCTGAGAAGGAACTCTTAAGTTCATCGTTTGAAGCCTGCACATCTTTCGCACTTATGTATACAGAGTGTGGATCAAGTTCTGCAAGTATCTGAGGCATCGCTTTCTCAACTAGACTGTCCATGTTTACAGGGTCAACATATTGATCATCAATTATGTGCAACAGGTTGTTCAACTTGTTACTGCTCGAATTGATAATACTCAGGCGATTGCCGGAAAAATGATTTGAATAAAATGTACCTATAACAATACCAAAGATGACACATAGGGCCATCATGAATGGCATATACCGATTTGACTTATTTGGGTTCATCTTCATCTGGATTTAGATAAATAACTTCTATTTTGGCTCTTCTTAATAAATCTATACCATCGTGCAAGCGATATTCTTCTCCATATACCACACGCTTTATTCCTGCTTGTATTATCAATTTTGAACATTCCAAGCATGGGGCTGCTGTGACGTATAATGTAGCACCATCACTATTATTGTTGCTCCGTGCCAGTTTTGTTATGGCATTCGCTTCTGCATGCAGTACGTAAGGTTTGGTCAGGTTGTTATCGTCTTCGCATATGTTCTCAAATCCGCTTGGGGTACCATTGTATCCGTCGCTTATGATCATCTTGTCTTTTACGACCAATGCACCGACTTTTCTTCGTTTGCAATAACTATTCTCCGACCATATACGAGCCATTCGTATATAGCGGTAGTCTAGTTCGAATTGTTTCTCTTTAGAATTCATATTGTTTTTCAACTTGCTTATAGCTGAATTTTATTTTTTAGTCCTTTTAATGCCGTCTCTTTTCAAAAGTGCGTCAATGGTTGGTTCGCTGCCTCTGAAGCGTTTGTATAGTGTCATTGGATGCTCAGTGCCTCCCTTTGACAATACGTTGTCTCTCCAACTCTGTGCTGTTTTCCGATCAAATATGCCATTTTTCTTGAATACGCTGAAGGCATCAGCTTCAAGCACTTCTGCCCATTTGTAACTGTAGTAGCCGGCGGAGTATCCACCAGCCATAATATGACTGAACTGTACCGTCATGCAGGTATCTGGCAATTGAGGTGTGACCATAGCTTTCTGCCATGCTTTCTTCTCGAACTCTATGATGTCGGTTATGAATGCATCTCTTTTTGTATAATATGCCATATCCAGCAAACCGAAACTTACTTGTCTCAGACAAGAATAAGCAGCCATAAAATTACGGCTCTTTATGATTCGCTCTATGAGTTCATCTGGTAAGGGTTCGCCTGTTTGATAATGGAACGCAAAGGTACGTAGAAAATCTTTTTCGATAGCAAAATTTTCCATAAATTGTGATGGCAATTCTACAAAGTCCCACCATACATTTGTGCCCGAAAGGCTTTCAAAACGCGTATTCGCAAACATACCGTGCAGTGAATGACCGAACTCATGAAGGAATGTCACTACTTCTCCTAGTGTAAGCAGGGCCGGTTTCTCATCTGTTGGTTTTGTTAGATTCATTACCACACTGACGTGTGGACGTATATTTTGTCCTTTTCTGTTTATCCATTGTCCTTGATACTCTGTCATCCATGCTCCGCCTTGTTTGCCTTTACGTGGATAGAAATCGGCATAGAATACTGCCAGATATGAGCCATCTTTATCGAAGACATCATAGGCTTTAACATCGGGATGGTATACAGGGATGTTTTTGTTTTCTTTGAATGTTATTCCATAAAGTTTGTGAGCTAGTCCGAATACACCATTTATGACCTTGGATATCTCAAAATACGGCCTGAGCATTTCTGAATCCAGATTGTATTTGGCCAGTTGTAGTTTGTGAGAGTAGAAGCTGAAATCCCATGGCTCAAGTTTGAAGTCTTTCCCTTCTGTCTTTTTTGCTAGCTTTTCAATTGCTTCAACTTCCTCTATGGCTGTTGGCTTGTATGCGTCTATCAGATCATTCAGCAGTTTGTATACATTATCCACATTGCTGGCCATGCGATGTCTGAGTACATAGTCGGCGTATGTATTGTATCCAAGCAGCTGAGCTATTTCACGGCGCAGGTTGACAAGCCTCTTGCATATCTCAAGATTGTTATTTTCGTTATCATGAGTACATTCTGTATTACGCGCCATGTACATATCTTTACGTAGCTGACGATTAGTAGAATATGTCATGAACGGACTGTAACTTGGAAAATCAAGGGTGAATATCCACCCTTGTTCATTTCTTTCTTTTGCAGTCTGCGCTGCTGCTGCTTTCGCCGTATCAGGAAGACCGTCTAGTTGAGCCTCGTCTGTGATATGCAGCGTGTAGTCTTTATTCTCCTTTAGCAGGTTCTGCGAGAACTGTAATGACAGTTTGCTCGCTTCTTCTGTAATCTGACGCAGTTTATTCTTTTCATATTCATCAAGCAAAGCGCCACTGCGTACAAAACCATCGTAGCAGTTGTCTAGAAGCATTTTCTCTTCAGAGGTAAGTTTGCGATGATGCTGATGCACATATTTTATTCGCTCAAATAATTTATCGTTAAGTCGAACATCGTTAGCATGCTTTGTCAATATTGGACTCATCTTCTGGGCCAATTGGTCCATTTCGTCGTTTGTCTCAGCACTTAACAGATTAAAAAATACAGTAGATGCCCTACCTAGCAGGTCATTATAATTATCACCGTCCTTCTCGTCGCCTACCCGTATTATGGTATTGTCGAAAGTTGGTTTTTCAGGATCGTCTGTTATCTTTTTTATTTCTTCGTCATCCCGACGTATACCTTCCATAAAAGCTTCTTCGAAATCTGATATATGTATACGGTCAAACGGCACTGTGTCGTAAGGCGTGTTATATTGTTCAAAAAAAGGGTTAATACGCTTATTCTTCTCTATGTTATTCTCACTCATACTAATTATGTCTTATTTGATTTGCAAAAGTAAGAAAAAATCCTATCATACCTTATAATAAAGAAAAGATTTAACGTATGTTACATCAATAGATGCTCTAATGCCGGAATTTCAAAACCTCCTCTATGCAGTAATATCAATTTTTCTTCTTTCATCTTGTTTAATTCTCTTGATACATTAAGCCGTCCGTCATTTATTTGATTAGCCAATGTCTGCATATTTATGTTGAACATCTTCTTACCTGCAGGATATATGCAATGGTCTTTTATGAACCTTATTATCGTTGCTCTAGTACTATTAGGATGCTTTCGCCATGGTTTACCGATAAGTTTCTGTGATTGGGTTGACAACAGGTTAAACATGTTTATCTTAAAGATAAAGAATTCGTCTGATAATTTCAAGATTTCTTCTTTGTCAATTACTATAAGATTACAAGTGGTTATTGCCTTGTATGTGCTAGGAAATTTTTGAGTCAATCCAAACAGGTATTCCATATCGAAAATATATGGTGCATGGATATCCTCCTCTACGCTGTAACTGTTGTTATCTGAACAGTTTTTAATGCTTATTATTCCGTCTGTAAGAAAATACAGGCGGTTGCATTGTTGCCCCTCTTTTATAATTATCTTATCTTTTTCGTATTTTACGAATCCGAATCTGGTATGCTCAATTATATTACTGAGGTCGTCTCTGCTCATACCCAAAAATAGAGGAAATTGTAATAATTTATTGTATAATTGAATTATTGGCATTAGCTATCTTTGAATCTTATCTTTTAACGATGGTGAAAACCATATTGAGTTCTTGCTGTGGTGATCTGAATAGATGAAGTATACCATAAGTTCCGGGTGCTTTTTCAAGACTTCCTTCGACTTATCTAATCCCAATACCATGAATGCAGTCGCATAAGCATCGGCAGTAGCACAGTTTTTTGCTATGACAGTAGATGACAGTATGTTATGCTGCACAGGATAGCCTGTCTTCGGATCTATCGTATGAGCGAATTTCTTACCGTTCTTATAGTAAAAGTTCCTATAGTTACCGCTAGTAGCCATAGCCATATCTGTAATATTAAGTACAGTCTGCAGTTGGTTATTTGTATTGAGAGAATCATCCGTAGGTTCAGTGACGCCTATTTTCCATGGGGTACGTTTCTCATCTATACCGCTGGTAACTATTTCGCCACCAATCTCTATCATGAAATTCTTTATTCCCTTCTTTCTTAGAAATCGTGCTACGACGTCACTGCCATAGCCCTTTGCTATTCCACTGCAGTCGAGCATAATTCTGTTATCCTTTTTCTTCACCTTGCCATTAACAAGAGATACTTTCCGATAACCTATTATTGAACGCAGGCTGTCTATAAGATGTTTGTTGGGTTCTGTGCCCTTCTTAAACCCAAATCCCCATTCGTTGACTAGTGGGGCAACAGTAATGTCAAATGCGCCATCTGTCTCTTTTGATACATGTTCTGCAAGATTGAATACATAAGCAAATTTATCATTGACCTTGACATCTTTATTATTGTTGATAGCTGTGATAATAGACGACTTGTTAAAAGGAGATAAAGAAGAATCCACTTTCTTCAATTCAGATACTATTCCTCCGTTCAGGTCTGCGTCGCTCTGATAAGTGATGTTGTACACAGTACCGAATATAAAGCCGGTATCATGTTGATATGGTGCATCATGCTGATGGCGTACTACAAGTACAGTACCGATAATCAGAAGCAGCAGAAAAGGCATCTGCCATAATAACTTTTTATTAGTCTTCTTCTTTGTATCCATATTATATATCTATTATTACATTAAACGTTCCACCTAGTCGTATATTGTTTGAAATTCCAAACCCCGGCACATACCACGAATTACCATAATCGCCTTCGTTACAGGCTATACGATGTCTATATCTTACAGTCCAGCCCAAGTGCAATGGACCAACTATTTTGGAATCCACACCAATAACAGCTTCAATCCAATGATAACTGCAACTGACGTTTGATATATTGTAATTTACATTCCATCCCCATGCAGGATCTTTAAAATCAGCTTTACTTACATCATATTTGTATGATGTGTAGGCATACCTGAGTCCTACAAACATCCGGTTGGGTGCATGCTTGTTCTTTAGGATGTTAAAGTCACATCCTATACGGAAGTAGGGAGCCTGAGTCTTGTAGTTGATATTCGTACCATCGTTATGATTGGCCTTTCCATATCCCAGTTCCACTGTTGGAAAGTATTTGTCCTTAAGGTTTACCTTAAGTGCACATTCATACTGACCGTAGTCGCTCGCCGAGAGCATTATCGGGCCAACCAAATCGGTTGATATGGCAATGCCTCTAAAAAGAGGTATAGTGTCTTTTTCTACTACAACGGTCTTCTTCCTGTATTTGTATTGCGCAGATACCGTGGTACATAGCAATAACAGCAGAATGCTAGTTATCGCTTTTGAGATATATGTGGAACTGTTCTTTAGATGCATCATAACTTACAGTCGTATTCTTAATAACAATAGAGTCTATTTTGTTTTTGGTATACTTTACACCGGTCAGATTATGAAAATAAGATGGACTGCAGTCTACCGATTCAAAATGCGGTGTGTTGGTTTTCGATACAGTTACTGTATCTTTTAAAATAATGGAGTTCGCGTTCTTAAATTCAAACACCAGTGTATCTGCATCTGCCATATAACTGATAGGAAGACTGAAATTAGTAACCTTAATATCTTTGTTGATAAAGACAGAATCAGTGCCCTCTACCCTTTTAGAGTATACAGTCAGCGTGTCTCTAAGTGTATCCACTTTCTCCACCTTGTTGTATATCTTATAGGTAGTGTATACAGTGTTCTGTATAGGACAGTCGATAGACGAGCAAGCGCATACCAATAAAGCAATTGCAATAGCACCTATTATTTTTTGCATCTTATTTCCTCCTCAATCTGATAATCATTCCGGTTTGAAGACGTACGACTTATCAGGTCTCCAAGAAATCCAGCTACGAATAGTTGAGTTCCGATTATCATCATAGTTAGAGCTATATAGAAGTATGGTGTATTTGTAATCAGTCGCATCGGGATACCCTGAGCAAGAGATACAAGTTTGTCGGCACCTATTACGAAAGCTGCCACAAAACCGATAAAGAACATGATTGAACCCATAAAACCAAAGACATGCATTGGCTTGCGGCCGAATCCGCTCAGGAACCATAATGTTATAAGGTCCAGATATCCATTAAAGAATCTGTTTAGTCCGAATTTCGATTTTCCGTATTTACGAGGTTGGTGCTGTACCACCTTTTCTCCTATTTTATTAAATCCCGCATTCTTAGCAAGATAAGGTATGTATCTATGCATTTCGCCATACACCTCTATATTCTTAACAACAGCTTTGCGATAAGCCTTAAGTCCACAGTTGAAATCATGCAGATTCTTTATTCCGCTAATTTTGCGCGCCGTAGAATTGAATAGCTTTGTAGGTATAGTCTTTGATGGCGGATCATAGCGTTTCTGCTTGTAACCTGAAACCAAATCATATCCGTCTGTCTTGATCATCTTGTATAATCCGGGTATCTCATCAGGCGAATCCTGCAGGTCGGCATCCATAGTGATTACTACATCTCCATCAGCCTGTTTGAAACCACAGAAGAGAGCCGGACTTTTGCCGTAATTGCGGCGAAACTTGATACCCCTTACATTCTCACTCTTCTTGCTAAGTTCTTCGATAATCTCCCAAGAGCGATCTGTAGAACCATCGTTTATAAAAATAACCTCAAAAGTAAAATTATTAGCTTTCATCACACGCTCAATCCAGGCATAAAGTTCCGGGAGCGATTCTTCCTCGTTATATAGAGGCACTATGACTGAAATATCCATATATTATTCTTGATTATTATTGAGTTTAACTTTAGATTTCATAATAGCGGCGATAGGGAAACTGAGAACAATACCGATTGTTATGTTCATCGTCAGAAAGTTTAAAGCTTTCTCTATGGCTGTAAGTCTTGCAAAAGCACTTATCCCATCTTCCATCTCGTTAGCCACCTTATATAAGTTCATCAACTGTTTGGCTTCAGGCGTAGACATCATTGTGTTATATTGCTGTACCAGAAAACCATTGTCTATAAATGCAAAGTATACATATTGAGAAAGGGCAAACAGAAGAGATGCATAAAAGAAACAAAATAGGCAATACCAAAATGCTCTTCTAAAAGATATTTCACCACCTCTTACATTGTCGCGGAACTTTTTGAGACACATGACAAGGAAAAAGGGCGAGATTACAGCAAGTATCATTGCTAACATACCTAAAGGACTATAATGAAATTCTCCTACATAACAGGCAAAACTTGCTATCCACATCAGTCCTAAGAACGTGCCGTCTTGGCGGGCAAAAGCTTTTAATTGTACAAATTCGTTTGGATTTATCATAATTTATATTGAGTCGAAAAGACTCTGCAAAAGTAGTAATTTTATATCAGATAAAGAGTCAAACACAAGTTTTTTTTGATTTTTTGTAGATAAATATTTGTTTAATACTAAAATTTATGTACCTTTGCAGCCGCAAAACGGGTAAGTCTTACACGGTCTGCTCCCTTCGAATCCTCCAGGACGGGAACGTAGCAAAGGTAGTTGGTTGTAGCGGCGCGATGTAAGTAGCTTACCCACCCGCCTCTTTAGCTCAGTTGGCCAGAGCACGTGATTTGTAATCTCGGGGTCGTTGGTTCGAATCCGACAAGAGGCTCAAAAGGATGTGATTTTCACATCCTTTTTTTGTTTAATCAGATTTATTCGTTACCTTTGCTTCTTGATTAGAACAAATTAAGAAAATACTATTAATTATGAAAAGTGATCCTAAACAATGTCTTTATTGTCAGAGCAATGAGACACTACACAATCTTATGATTGAAATTGCGCAGTTGAGCGTATCTCGTGTGTTTATTTTCAAAGAGCAGACTTATCATGGTCGTTGCCTTGTAGCATACAAGGATCATGTAGACGACCTCAATCTGCTAAATGATGCCGACCGTAATGCTTTTATGGCTGATGTGGCTAAGGTTACACGTGCCATGCAGAAGGTATTCAATCCGGATAAAATCAATTATGGTGCTTATGCCGATACTCTTGAGCATTTGCATTTTCATCTGATACCTAAATATAAAGGAGGACCTGATTTTGGAGGAGTGTTCCAGATGAACCCTCAGAAGGTTTATCTATCTGATAAAGAATATGAAGAGATGGCTGATAGCCTTAAGAAAGAATTAAAATAATTATTCCAATAAATATAAAAGGTGAGCTATCGTATGATTGCTCACCTTTGTGTTTTACAGATCCACCACCGTTATTCCACTGCCACCGAATTGCACATGTTCGTCTCTGAAAGAAGTGACATTGGGGATTGTAGCAATATATTCACGTATCAGTTGTCTTAGTATTCCATTACCCTTACCGTGCAGTATGCGCACTCTGCTCATTCCTACCAGTATGGCATCATCTATAAAATACGTTACTGCATTTATTGCTTCTTCGCCACGCATGCCACGCAAGTCAAGGTCTTGTTTGAAATTCAGTTTTCTTTCATCTATAGCCTCACGGGTTTGTCTTCCAATAGAAGTGTAAACTTTTGGCTCTTCTTTCACAGGCGCATCTGCATGTTCAAGTCTGTCTGTTCGCATTTTGGTGCGCATGTCTCCAAAAATTACAGATGCTGTTTTTCCTTCAATGCTTTCCACCTTGCCCACAGACGTCAAACCTTTAATTCTTACTGTATCTCCGATATGCAACGGCAAACTCTCTTTTGGTTTGCTTACTGTCGGGATTACCGAATTTTCTGATTTAAGCGATTTCTCTGCCTTATTTTTTTTCCTCTTTTCGTGGCGTTGTTTGCGTTCCTGTATCTGCTTGATTTTATTTGCGATCTTCTCATCGTTGACTGTCGTGTCTATTTCGTCTATTTCAGCTTTGAAGGTCTTCAACTCTTCTCTGATTTTCTTAGTCTCTTCCTTCTCAGCCTGACTCTCCTTTATCTCGCGTATCGCATTCTCTATTTTCTTGTTGCTTTCAGCCATTAGCTCTTCCGCCTTAGCCTTAGCCGCCTTCAATATTTCCTTACGACTACGTTCCAGTTCTATTATATCATTCTCATACTTCGCGATAGTCTGTTCCATAGCCTTTTCACGCTGATGTATAGTCTGTCGTTTGTTCTCCCAATAACGCTTGTCACGAACAATATCCTGCAGATATTTGTCACTCTGGATATAATCGCTGCCTACAATTTCGCTTGCGTCTTTTATCACCTCGTCGGGTATACCTGTCTTTCGTGCTATCTCTATGGCAAACGAGCTGCCCGGATTTCCTATCTGCAACTGGAACAGTGCCTGCATCTCCTGCCTGTCGTATAGCATAGCGCCATTGATAACGCCGTCATGACTATCAGCGAAGTGCTTTAAGTTCTGATAGTGAGTGGTAATTACCCCATAAGCCTCTTTCTTGCAAAATTGCTTCAGTACCGATTCGGCTATTGCACCGCCTATCTGAGGCTCCGTTCCTGTTCCGAACTCGTCTATCAGCAGAAGACTCTTCCCATCAGCCTGCTTCATCATATTCTTCATGTTCATCAGATGACTTGAATAAGTACTCAAGTCATTCTCAATGCTCTGTTCATCGCCGATGTCAATCATTATATTCTTGAATACGCCGGTCTTCGAACGCTCTCCGATTGGTATTGACATACCGCACTGCAACATATACTGTACCAGTCCTACTGTCTTCAGACATACCGATTTACCGCCCGCGTTTGGTCCGGATATTATTAGAATTCTTTTCTCGCCGGTCAACATTATATCCAGTGGAACAACCTTCTTGCCCTGCTTTTCAAGCGACAGTTGCAGTAGCGGATGTACAGCCCTTATCCAGTCGATATACGGATAGCTCTCCACCTTAGGTTCAAAAGCCTTCGTAATCCTTGCAAATTCAGCCTTTGCTCTTATTAAGTCGATGGTAGCCAAAAACTTATATGACAAAAGAATCTGCGGTACATATGGTCTTACCAGTTTTGCGAATTCAGTAAGTATACGTATAATCTCACGTCGTTCGTCACTTTCCAGTTCACGAATTCTATTGTTAGCTTCTACCACCTCGGCAGGTTCTATAAACACCGTCTTGCCCGAAGCCGACTCATCGTGTACAATACCCCTTATCTTTCTTTTCAGTCCCGGAGCTACCGGAATCACCAGTCTGCCGTCGCGCAGGGTCGGCGTTACATCCTTATCCACCAGTCCTTCACTCTGAGCAGACCGCAGTATATTATATAAGGTACGCGATATGCCACCTTCTGTCTTTGCCAAATCACGACGAATATTAGAAAGTTCGGGCGATGCACTATCCTTTATTTTGCCAAACTTATCCAGTATCTGATCTATGCGTTGCACCAGTTGCGGGAAAGTAAACACATCTTCAGTCAATCTGTGTAACGCCGGGTAAGGGTATGAACGTTCCTCTTCCCCATCACTATCATCAGAGCGGTTCAGATAGTTCACGATATTACAGATAGTATCAAGCGAGCGGCGCAAGTCAAACAGTTCATTCTCTTCCAGATGAGTACCTTCCAGTCTCAGTCTTGATATAGAAGCACGCACATCAAAGAAATATTGCAGTGGAAAATCATCCGCCTCCTCTTGTAGTCTGCGGAACTCTCTCAACTGTTCCATCCATTCGTTTATCTCGTCAGCATCAGCAGAAATGGCTATATTATCGACCATTTCTTTACCGAGACTGCTAAGGCATCGCTCCTTCAACAGTCCCCTTATCTCGTCAAAGCCTATCTTATTTTCAAAGTTCTTTGGGTAAATCATAGTGCAAAGGTACTACAAAAATAATTATTTTGTATCTAAAGCGTAAAAAAAGCCATTAAAAATTTGCACAGTACAAAAAAAGCCCTTACCTTTGCACTCGCTTTAGAACACAAAGCCAATCCCTAGATTGAAGGAGAGATGGTAGAGCGGTCGATTACAGCAGTCTTGAAAACTGCCGTACCGAGAGGTACCGGGGGTTCGAATCCCTCTCTCTCCGCAAGTTTTAGGAGTCGTTGAGTTTCTCAACGGCTTTTTTTGTGTTTTTTGCGGTGCGTTATTTAGTTTGTACCTTATTTTGCAATCCCTTTTACTTATCATCCGTCACTTCGTTCAAATTCCCTAATAAAAATGGAGGAATAAGTTAGAAATGCCATCCAAAGTTTGTTTATGTTATTAATAGTTTTTGCTTTTTTATTTTCACCTTTGCGGTTTAGGGGAGTACCACCGAAGGTGGGAGAAATACATACACCTGCATAAAATAAGAAAAAGTAATGCTACATTTCAAATGCGTCAAGTCCCCGAATATTATGTCAGTTCTCATTTATCACAATTTTCTATGGGATTAGCATATATCCCAAGGAATATATCCTTAAGAGCCTCAACATCACAACCGTCATAGATATTTAATTTGTCTAACCTGCGGACGAATGAAGCCTTCTCGGCAGCCGTATAGAGGTGTTTATACTTCTGCTGACCATATCTAATATCGTGCGCTATATAATTGTTGGGCATAAGTTTATAAGTCGAATGTATAGAACTATCTATGATAGCTGCCACCTTACGGTGATAATCGCTGTTGGTGCAATCGGCAAACTGACGCAGAACGGCATCTGAGAGAGGCTCGCAAATCTCAATACTCACCCTACCCTTGCGCTGGACTATGCCGGTCAATATACTGTTAATGTCTTCGCCGGGCTTCTTAATATACTTGGTGAAACTCGATTCGTAGAGTTCGATGGCCTTTAGGATATCGCATGGTTCCCATTCGTAAGAGATGGCTACAGGCACAATGTTTAGGTCGGAAAGGGCCTTTATCTTGTCTTTCATGCAACTAAGGCAGAACATCTTTATTATGCCCTGTTCTGTAATGTCATTGCCATCCTTGGTGCGACCGTTACGCTGGGCTATCCACACGCTCTGGTGCTTCTCGGTGATGACGTGACGTATGTACTCTGAAAGAAGCTTAGAACTCTTGTAAAAGTCTTTGATATTACCGCCACGCTCTACACGGAACATCTTATTAGACTTGCCTATATCCACCACCAGAGGATTGCACATCAGGTTAGCGCCAAAGGTGATTTCGGTAGTTTCGTAGTCGTTGATGTATAGCACATACTGTAACAGGCAAGAGTCAAGCATTATATCGCGGTGATTGGATACAAAAAGATAATGTTTTGACGGATCTAGATGCTCCAAACCTCGATATGTGAAATCTGTAATGCTACGCTTCATAACCTGTTCGGCTACATAACGCATCACCTCAAACTGGAATTCTTTTATAGTATTGCATCCCCTTATGATATTTTTGACATCCTCCAGACTCTTGGCAGGATATGTATATGAGGCTATCAGCGGAAAAAATTCGCTGTTGGCTATCCTCTGCATCGCATCGTGGATTTCTTCGTCGCGATAAGGACGTATGCTGTCAAACTTGCTCATAATAGTGGTTATTTTTTTCTTTGATCAACAAACTTTATAGGTTTGCGGCTCTTGGCGGGAAAATTCATCTTATGGATGTTTTCTACTGGGAGCACCTCTATCTTAGGCGTCACTCTCAAACGGGAGCGGAACCTGTCTTTCAGGTCTTTTATTATATCCGACTCTTCGTGGTTATCGTTTGCTTTCAGTCCGATCTTTACTATCACATCGTCGGTTCCGGCATCGCTGTAACGCACCATGATAATGTAATTTTCTACATATGGGGTATTGTCGAGCACATCATTTATCGCAGGGGGATAGAGGGTGGTACCTTTTAATTTTATCATATTGTTTTTACGACCTACCAACGGTGTAAGGCGATAAGAGTTGCGCCCACAGTCGCACCGGTCTACAAGTTTGGCAGCCATATCTCCTGTGCGGAATCTTAATAGAGGCATACCTTCTACACCGAGGGTGGTAACTACGATCTCGCCTATCTCACCGTCGGCTACCGGCAAATCATCATCACCGATTATCTCTACGATTATAAGTTCTGGATGCACATGGCCGCCCTTGCCGTACTCGCACTCTGAGAAGGTGGCGCCCATCTCAGTAGATGAATATGTGGCAAAGAGGTGTACGTCCCACTTCTCTTTTATACGTTTGCCCAACAGATTAAGACTGAGGTCTTGTTCGCGCAATCCCTCGCCAATACCGATGATGCGTTTCACACTACTGTTCTTATAGTCGATGTCGTGCTCCTCGGCATATTGGATGAGTCGCAGGATGAATGACGGCACGCACATTATAGTATCAGGTTTTATCCTCTTTATAGTATCCCATTGCAGTTCGGGTATACCATTGCCTACACGGATGATGCCCGCCCCAAGCTTTCTAATGCCAAGGAAGTAAGCCAGACCGGCCATAAACCGCTTGTCAAGGGTGGTCATGAGTTGCAGGATATTGCCGGGATGCAATCCGGCACACTCAAACGATTTCATCTCATTATAGGCCAGACGCTGCAGGTCTTTCTCGGTACAACCGAAGGTGACAGGGTCGCCAAGGGTTCCGGAGGTGGTGATATAATCGATGATCTTATCTTTGGGACAGCAGAGAAAGTCTTCATTAAACAGCTGCAGATCTTTCTTCTCTGTGAATGGTATCTTTACGAGATCCTCTATATTACTTATCTTATCTATGTTTATATCATATTTACAGAACATCCGCTGATAATAACGGGAATGCCCGTTAAGGTACACGAGAGCTTGGTGTAACAAGTGTTCCTGATACTCCTTTATCTCTTCGGCTGACTTGAATTCAATATCATTTTCCATTATCAAATATGTTTTGAAACCATTTTATAAATTCATTTTTCCACTCTCGGCACTCGACACTCCCTTTTGCGGGGTTCATACCAAAGCCGTGACCTCCTGTACGGTACTGTATATACTTATGTGATATGCCTTTTACAGTAAGGGCAGAATCAAGAAGCATGGAGTTATGATAGTCGACCACGGGGTCGTCTTTGCAGTTGACGATGAATATAGGTGGACAGTCTGACGGTATATGGCGCTCTACCGACAGGGAATCTTGCATGGTCTTGCTATGTTCACGCCATTCGCTAAGCAGTCCACGCCGTGAACGCTTATGCACTGACAGTCCGGACATAGTGACTACCGGATAGATGGCGGCCACAAAATCAGGTCTGAGTGATACATTGGTATAGATACCTTTATGACATAAGAAGTCGGTATGCGAATAGATAGCAGCCATCATACCAAGATGACCACCTGCCGAGAAACCCATCACACCAATGCAATGAGCATCTATCCTATATTTGCCGGAGTATACCCTGAGCAATTCTATGGCGCGCTGCACATCCATTATCATGTCAGGATAGCGATTGCCTCTTATCAACAACCGGGTATGGAAGGCGAAGGCCGGTACCCCACCTGTGCGGTATCTCAATATGAATGCAGCAATGCCTTGGCTCTGCAACCATTTAGCCACCATTGTGCCCTCGCCTGTATGGTCGAGCCAGAAATAACTACCTCCGGGACATATTATTACAGCTGCATTGGCATGACCTGAGGATGGCAGATAGGCTATCATCTTGACACGACTATTCTCGTTGGTGCCTTGCCAGATATTAGACTCTATTACGTCTTTATCCTTTGCATCTGCACTTAACGTGCAAATGACAAGCAGTATCATACATATGATATTATTCCACATAAGCTGAATTTATCTTATCCAACAAAACGCCCTGCCCTATCAGAGCCTCGGCTGTCTGAACAGCTGTGAGGGGTACTCCGCATATACCGTGCAGATTGATATTCTGACCTGTGAGCAACAGGTTTTTCACTTTGGTATATATCGGTACCTGAGACAGCAAGATGTTTGAACTGTCTTTACGAAATCCATACAGTGAACCGTTTTTCACTCCATAGTAGTCGCGTATGGTGAGTGGGGACGACGCAAAAGAATATTCTATCATATCCTTAATGCCGGGATGCAATGTCTCAAGGCGGTCAATAACCATATTTTTGTGTGCCTCTTTCCACTCTTCATATTCTTTGCCTCTATGACCTGTAAGGGTATCTGCCCAAGGTAGTACGACACTGAAATCCATTATGCTGTTGACTATCATCTTGTTTGCATATGGACCTTGGTCTATCGTAGACGGGGTGATATACATGAATCCTCTGGGCCAACGGTCGGCGTCATACTCATCGTGTTTCCACACCATACCGTAGTCTTCCTGATAATAACATGTGTGGTTAATGTATGGGAAAGTTCCATCTTTGAATATTATATATACCGTAAAAGCTGAATATGTATTGGGAATATCGGTAAGGCGACTTATATATGAACGGGGAAATGCTCCGGCACTCATAAGGCCTGTAAGGGTGCATGGGTGTATGTCGCTGATATATGTATCGGCGGTGAATTTTTCGCCTTGGGTTGTCTCTATATATTGGATATTTTTGTCAAAGACTTGTATGTGTGCTACTTGATGGTCGACGAGGATTTGTCCGCCTCCGTCAATGATGATCTGAGACAGGGCATCTGCCAGTTGCTGACTGCCGCCATTGAACCGGCTTGCACCGTCGATATACAGTACATTGATGAGTGCATGGATGTATGCGGGGGTATGATGGGCCACACCGCCATACATAGGATTCATATATGCAAGTACATCCTGTAGTTTGGGATCTTTGATATAATGCGATATCAGTTGATCGGCAGGGCACATGAAATTGTCACTGTGAGAGAAGATAGAATCGGATGACTTACGCAGATAAAACAAGTCTACCTCGTTTGCCAGACTATAAAGTTGGTCTACATACAGTCTGATGTTATCACGCTCATGCGGAAACAAGTCTGCAAAATATTCGACAAACCGCTCACGCCCCTTAGGTATATAATATGTTACATTATCTGACAGATAGCGTATAGAATCGATAGCATCACCGTCAAGTTCTCTTATAGACAACTTATCCATTATACCAAGGTAGGTGCATATCTTGTTGAGCGAACCTCCTCGTTGAAAACCTCCCAGTACATGCATGCCTGTCTCAAATAGTTCGCCACGCCGTTTAAAGCATTGCAATCCGCCACCAATAATATGGTTTTTCTCCATGATGGTGACACGAAAGCCGTTCTTCGCAAGAAAAGCTCCCGTGAAGAGTGCACCCAAACCACCGCCTATGATAATTATATTATTGTTCATATGTTATATCAATGCATCTATACCTGATTGTATTATCTGTTTGTATACACGTTCTGCGGTAAGTATCTCTGAACACGTCACTACTGTGCCTACCAGTACACCGAGCATGCCATGCGAGTTTACATTCTGACCTGTAAGCAGAAGGTTGGGAACCTTGGTCTTGTGCGATACACGGTAAGCCGGACCTTGGTTTATGTCTTTGACTACGCCATACATCGAACCCTCTTGCGTGCCTGTATAGTCAAGGTATGTGAGGGGCGACGCAGTTTTGTAACTTGAGATGCAATCCCTTATACCCGGGAAATCTTTCTCTACGGCATCCAAAAGGCGTTCAGCTTTTATCTTCTTGAACAATTCATAGTCTTCACCACGCCGACCTACTTTTGTGCCTATCCACTTATCGGTGTCTGCCATCTTCATATACGACAGAATGATGCCGCTCTCCGCATATTGAGGGTTGGCCTTATGGCAGAAATGCATATAAAGATAACCTTTCGGCCAACTGCTAAGATCATAATTTTCGCATCCCCAAGGACTGTCTCCGCTATATCCATAGAAGTTAGAATTCATATATGGCATTGCGCCTTCCTTAAAATGTAGGAACAATGAGAATGTGGAGACTGTATTGGGGATAGCCTTGATACGTTCGCGATATGCCGAACGGATGATTTTAGTATCAAGCATCTCAAGCGTGCGTGCGGGATGTACATCTGATATGACAATATCTGCCGGGATAAACTCATCACATTCTACCTCTACACCTGTAGCTTTGACGTCATCACACAGAATACTCGTAACTTTACGGTTTACCTGCACTTGCCCACCGTATCTCCGGATATTGGCGGCCAAAGATTTGGCTATTATATCACTGCCTCCGACTACACGGAAAGCACTCTGGTTGTAAAAATCCATTATAAAGGCGTGTTGCGCGAAAGGGGTTTTATCCTTCTCGGCGGCATACAAGGGGAGATTGCCCACAAGTACCTTCTTGATCAAGGGGTCAGAGAAAAGACTGTCAAGCACTTCATTAATACTACGACGCTGATACTCGGTATTTATTACCATATCAGTCTCAGCATAGTCAAGCGTATGCAATGATGAAGCGCCGGACACTTTCTGTATCAGGTCGAAATACTTTACGATATTGTCGTGCTCTTTAGGGAAATAAGAGGTCATCTGCTGTATAAAGGCTTCTCTGCCATTGGCAAATCTGAACCTCTCGCCTGCAAGCGAAATAATATCATATCCAGAAGTATCCAACCTGCCCAGTTGTATATCTTTGTCAATATCAAGATACCTCAGCATACGATAGAGTGTCTGTCCGGGGTCGGCACTGCCTATAAAATGCATGCCTGT
The DNA here is from genome assembly GCF_000585355.1 of Xylanibacter oryzae DSM 17970. Classification (NCBI taxonomy): domain Bacteria; kingdom Pseudomonadati; phylum Bacteroidota; class Bacteroidia; order Bacteroidales; family Prevotellaceae; genus Xylanibacter; species Xylanibacter oryzae. The sequence goes on from NZ_KK073873.1 coordinate 1,799,271, forward strand.
CTCAAACTTCACCTTATTGCGATAGAAGCACTGCAGACAGCCTCCTATCTGTCGGGCTTGCTCAAGAACAGTAACATCATAGCCGTTCTTAGCAAGAATAACTCCACAAGTTAATCCTCCTAATCCACTGCCTATGATTACTATTCGTTTGCTCATTACATTATCGTATTATTACTCATGCATTCTAAAGTGTAGATTGGATGGTATACAACTACAGTGGGATGCCAACTTATAATGGTCTTCATCGCCCAAGTAAGCATATACTTCCTCATCATTATGGGCTAGTGCATACAACAGAGCTGTTTCGCCCTGACCGCAGTTGTCTATTACGACATCGCCATTATCCATAACATGATACTCGATAGTATCTGTTCGGAAGATTCTGCTTAAAACCGACTTGCAGTTTCTTTCTACATCATGGCCTTTGTACATATACTTATAACGCACATAAGGCAGAAAATATTTGTAGTTTTCAATTCTTTCACATAAACTGTCGTAGTGATTTACATACATACGATGTATATCACGGGTGATACGAAGGATATCTACAGGGGCATTAGTCTGCGGTTGTAGATTTATACGCTGTCCTATCTCCATATGGATGCTACCCTCGCGCAACATGAAGTCCTTCTTGGGCAGAACATGCCCCACTCCATGCAGGTATATTGGTATGATATCAAGGTGAAACTTCTGCGCCAGATAGAATGCTCCCTGATGAAATCTTTGTATTTTACAATCGGCCGAACGTGTACCTTCGGGGAATACCACTATTGAATATCCTCTTGATGCAAGTGAACGAAGGCGCTCTTCGTTCTGTTCTATTCCGTCTGAAACCGGATAGAACTCGGCATGCTGTATGATTTTGCCATAGAAGGGATTTTCCCATACCCAATCTTTGGTAAGTATGACAAGTTTTGGTGTAAGCATCATTATACACATCAGGTCAAGATGCGACTGATGGTTGCTTATAATCACAGCAGGATTGTCAAAATGCTCTTCTACACTGTTGTTATAAGAGAAATGCACACCGGGCACTCTGTATATGATAAACTTGGATATGCTCTGAAGGAATCGATGATACCTTAAGACCTTCTTATCGGTTTTTTTCCCTATCAGGAAGTAAAAGAAGGTGAACGGCAGCATAAACACGAAGGTGCCAAAGATAAAGAAAAGAAGTGAGAACAACGAATATGCCAATCTCTTGATCGTGATAGGTACATCGCGTTTCTTGCCTTCTGACATGGTAAGCCATCTGAATACCATAGGTGGAAGGTAATAGGCCATAGCTACAACGGTGATCATTCCTACTACGGAAACTTCGGCCAAGGAGCGCATGGCTGGATGCTTAGACAAAATGAGGGTTCCCATACCGATAAACATAATGACGGCCGACAAGGCTACGCTATTCTTGTATGATGCAAGTGTCTTCTTACCATAGGCATACTCGTACATGAGTCCCTCGGTTATGAATATGGTGTAGTCATCACCCTGACCGAATATGAATGTTGCCAATATGATGTTTACGATATTGAATTGCAGACCGCTTAGGTCCATTATCCCGAGTATCCACAACCAACCAACAGCCAAGGGCAGGAAAGACAATAAACTGAGTTCGAATCTGCCGAAGGATATCCACAGGAAGAAGAAGACAATGAACCCGCATACAAAACCGATATAATTGAAATTATTGGATAGTATTGTGACCAGTTGACTGCTTATATCACTTGTATCAAACACGAAAGTATGACCGGTATTAACGACGGTACGTAACTGACCGGCATGATGCTTTGGTACTTTAACATAATTGACAATACGGGTGGCACCATCACACTGTTGAACGAAATTACTGCCTACTACAAGGGTAAGTGGATTGAAGTAAGACGCATCATGCACCTGATACTGCTTTTTAAAGTTATTCTTATAGTTATCGAACGCATTATCAGAAAATCCCTTTTTGGTATACTCCTCATCAAACACTCGCATTACATCCTGATGAGATTTCCAGAACTTGTTCCACTTCTCTATTCTTTGTCTCTGCAATGACGCTGACGGCAAAAAGTTATTTATACCGCTTACCTTATATTTGACTTTGGATAAGTCTGAATGCATCTTATTTATCATCAACTCGTTGTTTTTGAGAGCCTCATTGATATTGCTACCTTCGGCTACAGCATACATCGTGGTAAGTGAGTCGTGATCGGCTATACTAGACTGCAAGGTTTTGATGTCATCACGTTGCTGATCTGTCATATAGTTGATGTGCTGCATATCCGAGTCGAAAGATGTGTCTAGACTGAAATAGGCAAATATGATGGTTAAGACTGCGAATATCAAGAATATCCACTTTCTGCTTAGCTTGTTTTTGAAATGAAGCTTATCTATATTAAACTCAAAATGGTTGGTAGTGGGCTTACGCGGTGATACGAGTACAGGTAAGAATATCAATACGAAGAGTATCGTACCTATTAGTACCAGTGAACCGAACAGGCCTAAATCACGCATGGCATCTGCATCGAGGAATACTAGACATAAGAATGCACCTACGGTGGTTATGTTGCCGATGAGCAATGGAGGTACCATCTCTCGAAGTGCCGTCTTCCGATTATTTTCGTGCTTGATATGGTCTAGAAAATGCAACGGATAGTTGACGGCAATACCTATGATTACCGAACTTATCCCTATCACTATTATGGATATTCTGTCTCTGAATATTGCAATGCCTCCCATGGCGAACATCCAACCGAATAGTAGTGATGCTCCGATCCACAACAGATCGTCTATACGCCTGAATGAATATATAAGTACTGCAAATATCAGTACTACGGCTAATGTGATGGAAAGGATGCTGTCTTTCTTTATCTGCGAGGCGTTTGTTACAGCTATCAGTGGCGCCCCAACAGCAGATACATGTATCTCAGGATAAGAGACTTTCAGTCGACTGATTACATCATCCAACTTATCTGCGATAGTCTGGTTCATCTTTGACTCACTGATGCCATAAGGCGATGAGAAGAATACGAAACCTTTATCACCTGTCTTATTCAGAATATAACCACCGTTAACCTGATAATTGTCACTTACTTTTAAAGTTTGAAGTCGTGAGTATATAGGTGTAAAGAGATGCAACGGATCTTTAGACAGGTTGCGTGTCAATATTCCTGCTGTAGGAAGCATAAGTAGACGCTTGTCCGAATCCAGTTGTCGGGATATGTAGGTATGGTCTTTCAATAGAGAGTCTATCCTTGAATAGTCTTCTTCGGTCATGAAATAAGGGTAATTATCACCGATAAAATCTGAAACGCCGATGATCTGAGAGTCATCAATACTGACCTGCATATCTTTTACCACATGCTGCTTATCCACTTTATGCCACAATGTACCGAAGGCATCCATGGCCCGAGTCATTCCATTTACGTCTGTATTGCGGTCCTTCGAGAATATCACGACTATCTTATTCTGACTGCCAAGGTTATTATAGACAGACTCATACTTCTCTACCTGCTTATTTTGTGGAAGAAAATCTGCGATATTCTCTTCATAATGCAGGTTTAGGGCCAAAAATGATGATGCAAGGAGACTGACGATAAATAGTACTATCAAGAGTCTTCTATGCTTAGCAAAATAACTGTATATAGACAAAAATAACCTTATCATTAACCTATTAACCTCCTAATTATTCTCATTGGTAAACCGTAAACTACGGCAAGAAAACATAACACGATATTCAATATACTGATTCTGACAAAATCTGTGACCGGCCGGAAATGCGAAACGCGCTCTCCTGAAGGTGGGTAATATACTCTTATATCAAGTGGTTGGAGCTTGATGCCATGCCAGGCCGAAAAGACCAGTAACTCAAGTTCGGCTTCATATCGTGATGTAATATAATTTAGCCCTCTCATCATACTCAAGGGATACAGTCTATAACCTGTCTGTGTATCCGGCAAGTTCAATCCTGTTTGTATCATGAACCAGAAATTAGAGAACTTGTTTGCAAATGAACTGCCGCTTGAGAGATTCTCATTTTTTAGATTTCTGTTGCCGACAATAAGTGTATCAGGATTTTTAGTTATGGCATCAAGAAATAATGGTATATCTTCAGGATAATGCTGTCCATCTGAGTCTATGGTTATAGCATAACGATAGCCATATTCCTTGGCTTCTATGAGACCGTCTCTCAATGCAATACCCTTACCTTGATTGTACTGATGACTAATGAGCATTATGGGCAGCATAGCCGACTTCAAAAGAGTTTCTGTATTGTCGGTGCTTCCGTCATCAATGACAATAACATCTGATGAATACAAAAGAATACGTTCAAGGATCTCTATTATAGTACCGGCATTATTATATGTAGGTACTATGACACAGATTTTCTCTTCACGCATATTCTTTATTATATCATCGTATGGCTTCATAGACTACAGATATTTTAGCGAATTGAACAGAGTCATCATAAACTACTGCCTGTACTTTATATTCATTTCCATCAACAGTTATTTTCTTAACCAGAACGGTCACTTCATCATTGTTTACAGGTGAAAGTACAGAGAGGAACTTTACATTGCGTACTTTCTTAAGTTCCAATCTTAGTAAGGTCTTACTTTCCATCAGTTCTGTAATTATCTGTATCATACAGACACCCGGAGTAATCGGATTATCCGGGAAATGTGACTTGTAGATAATATGGTCAGCATTAAGTTTAATACGCCAAGAGCAAGTGCCATCTACAGGTACATCTATAATATGAAAGAAGTCGCCTAATAATTTCATTACTCTTCAATTTTTTTAAATGAATATTTTATTCCTCGTTTAATATTATCAAGTGTTATCTCGCCGTCTTTGCTAAAATAGATAGCTCTCGACTTTGAATGTTTATTGGGATATGAAAAGAGGTATCGCCAATCAGCTTTTATCGTTTTCTTTATATACCACTTATTCAAAAAACTTATAACGTTGATGAGCTTGATATGGTCTTTTTCTGTGTCGTATCTGAAATCAAAGGCTTTAACACCAAACTCATTTACGATGCTGCCTACAATATTAGAGCTGTCTTTCTTCATCATACAGACTCCGGTAATGCCAGCCTTCTTGTACTGTATCAGTAAAGAATACTGAGCACGACCGTCTGTGCCAAACGATATAGCGCTTTGGGCATGGACTGCAGCAGACAGCATGAACAGTAGACTAATCAACGTCAAAAACTTTCTCATTTACCGGTGTATTTGATTTTACATTCTTCAATTTTATATATGTGGTATCACCACTTTTCTCTATCATCTGGACATCTGTAACCATAGCTCTTCGTTGACTGAATGTAAGTACAATCTTTTGGAACATCTGTCGTATATCTTTCTTTCTTGGAAACAGTACGGCTGTCCATTCATCTCCATTATCATACATTATGACTGCAAAATTATGATAATCAGAAAGACACTGACCGGTAATACTGTTCATCATTATACCAGCTATCTCGTTAAACAGTTTGCTAGACCTTACATCAATAATATCCTTACGCTTATTGGATTTAAGCATCACCTTATTACCATTCATAACAAAGATATAATTGTATGGTGATAGATATTCCCATCTCAATTTGCCGCCCTGCTTGTAATACATCTGTCCTCTGGATACCATGTTGTCATTAAGCATCTGCAAATGTTTGGTCTGCGTAAAATCACATTCTAGTGATCTTATTGAACTGGCCGTACGACCTATCGCATTTATCATGTTATCTCTGGCTACGCCTTGTACCTGACGACCTTGAGCACTACATGACATTACTGTCAACAATGATAATATTAATAATTTAAACCTCATATTACTTTTATTATTTTACTATTAAACAACAACCTAACATTATGAATCCCACTCCGCACCATCTATAGACAGATATATGCTCATGAAAGAAGAATATGGCTGCAAACATTCCAAATACATAACTTAAACTTATCATAGGATATGCCATACTGAATGGGAAGTGCTTAAGGATATACATCCATAATAAGGACGCTCCCCCGTAAAGTATTCCACAGCCTAAGAACTCCCAGTTGGTAAGCAAACGTATAAAGAAGTTCCAGTTCCATCCGAAGTGTCCCATCTTTGCCAAGGCAAACTTGAGAAGAACTTGTCCACCCGAAAGCAGAATGCTCTGTATTATTGATAAAGGTATTATTCTCCACATAATGATTCTAATAAGATGATTGAATAATTCTTCCCGTCAGACTGGTTGAATATGATAATCGACTTAGGTCTGATATATTTTTTGTCTCTATTATTTATAAATAAATGCTCCGGTATAACCTCTTTATTAATGCAAGTGGCTGCGACATAAACACCTAAAGCAGACGCAGAAAAACAGTCGCCAAACAAATGCTTGTATTGTATTAACGGTATATTTTCGAAGATATCTCTATTATTATGATAATGAATATCATTATCAGCATTACCGTTCACCCCGAGAACAACAGCATCTATATCTGTCATACGTTTACCTGCATCAGAAAGTACCTTTTTCAAGGCATCACTTATCTGTTGGTGAGAAGGTTTGTACATTATTTTTATTCCAGCTAGACGACACGTAGCTGATTGGCGACATCGATCTGAAGTACTTAGTATCATAGACACGGAGGCTTCACCACATATTTTTCCATTAACGCCTATCTTTTCTGCTAATGAATACACAGTCGGTGTAACCTCATCATGAGCTCCTACTAATGCAGACGTTATCTTATCCAACTGCATTTGAGTCCATGCATCATATAGTGCGCTTTCAAAAGATATACCCCTATGCGAATATGTTGCATTATAACCATTATTATGAGTATGTATGGCAATAAGCGAACTGATGGTATTGTGAGTAGACTGCATAAAACTGGTTGGTGTAAGAAGATTCTCACCATCATTACACATACTACCTAGAAATTTTTCAGTATTTTCTATACACCCTAAACCCGTTCCTGTTATGATGGCGTCGGGCTTCTCTATGTCTGCATGCTTAAGTGCCGTGATGGATGTTGCCATTGCCCGCTTGAGTATTTTGCCCATTCTACGGCCCTCTATAGGTGTAATGAAACCTTTAAAACTTGGATCTAAGCTTCGTATATATGAAGTACCATAAGATACAGGTGTGGACATCCAATCATCAACTAGAGGTTGCTGAATAGATATCTGCTCGGCCGAAACTATATATACTTCCTTCATACTTAATTATATTTTGAAATAAGGAGAGAAGAATCATTGCCACCAAATGCGAATGAATTGCATAACACATTCTTTATCGGCTTTTTGGATCTTATATCTTGTACCGGAATGATACCATTCTCCATTCTATTTTTCCAATTAACATTAACAGGCGTAAAGTTATTGTTTATGGCTAATACACATATTACGGTTTCTATCGCTCCTGAAGCACTTGTTGTGTGACCTGTCAAACTCTTCGTAGATGAAACGTCTGGCATATTATCGCCAAACAGTCTCTTCATAGCGGCAGTCTCACTCTCATCATTATTTGGTGTACCTGTACCATGAGCGTTTATATAATCTATGTCAGACACTCGTGTTTCACCGTCAGACAAGGCATTCTTCATTGCCAGATAAGCGCCATCTCCACAGGCAGATGATGCGGTCTGATGGAATGCATCGCAAGCATTGGCGTAACCTTTTAATACAGCTAGTGGTGTAATGCTACGCCTATTGACAGATTCTATACTCTCTAACACAACATAAGCAGCACCTTCACCTAGATTTAGTCCGGCTCTGTTAGCATCAAAAGGCCTACAAGGTTCTTTATCCAATATCATCAATGTATTGAATCCGTTGAGATGGTACTTCGTAAGGCACTCAGCACCACCAGCTATTACAATATCTGCCTCTCCGCTTCTTATCATATCGGCGGCTGCAATAATTGCGTTGGCTGCAGAAGAACAAGCTGTGGATAATGTAGTGACAAATGCAAAACGGCCTACCATATCGGCAGAGAGTTCGGTTGTTGCCCCACAGTCATGTATATTAATATATGAGTTTTTACTGTTATCAGATATTATATCATGATAATAGAGTTCTGTTGTATCCATTCCTCCTACTGTAGTACCAGAAATCAATCCGGCACTATTCAACTGCCTATCATCAAGTATAGCCTCTTTTATTGCCTGCTTTATTGCTATTGCACCTAATAAGGATGTTCTGGTTAATGGTTTCTGTTCATCTATACCAAGAATAGCACGCATTTCACTGTTGCTCAGTTTAACTTCTCCAACAGGGAATTCATTATGTTCGGTATTAAGATATCTGATGGGTGCGATGCCTGACTCAGACCTCAGCAACGACTGCAGAGTATGCTGCTTATCATTACCTATGGCCGAAACTATACCTGTACCTGTTATGTATATTGGTTTACCCATCATTTACCGTTTTATTTAGTTCTGTTCTTTGATATATAGTCTGCCATAACTTCTATCGACTGGAATATCTTTTTTCCTTCTGCTGCATCCCTCAACTTGATGCCATAGTTTTTCTCCATCAGAACAATAAGTTCCAAGGCATCTATTGAATCAAGTCCTAAGCCATCACCAAAGAGAGGAGCGTTATCATCTATATCTTCAGGAGTCATATCCTCTAGATTAAGAACTTCTATAATTTTGTTTTTTAATTCTATTTTCAGATTTTCCATTATATGATTTTATTTTTATTTCTTATGTCCGATATATCTTCATAAAGGTTGTGCCCCTCTTTATCAGCTATAAACATGAGCACTTCAAAATGTTCATCGTCCTTACAATCTACCCATCCGCCTATGACAGATTGTGTGATATCATCTTGAAAAGCATTTGAGATATTCTCTGCTATCTGTTTCGCGTTAAAGTTTTCCAGTACATTAAAGGATGTCTCACCATAGTATTTGTTACGTATTGAAATCTCACCTGTAACAATATTAGGCAAGGTATATACAAAGAAGGACGGACTTGGATAATAATTTTCTGTATCTTGTATTGTTGACTGATAATTCTTATCTGCATTAAGTGACGAATATTTGTTGAACAAAATAACGGCCCTGTCTTCACATGGCACAAATCTATCGTTCCCTTCTGCCTGTAATAACATCTCGGATGCTACAAAACCGAGTTTGCACAACATATCCATCTTAAAGAACTTGGGATAGTTGCCTATATTCTTTCTATATAATTCTGTGATTAGACGTTTTCCTTCTTTATCACATTTATGATCAATGTCATTAAGACATACCTTAGTGGGAGTAATGCTAATCCAGTTCTTTATTCGTCCAATATTATTTGGATATATTCCGGATGAATCTACTGTGCTGTCTACATTCTTGCTGAATAATAAAGCAGCATTGCATCCACCGAATCCGGAAAGCAGTTTGATAAACGAATTTTTATCCGTATGCCGTTTTTCACCTGATACCAAAACATGATGTGATACACCTAATGTCTCAAAACCTTTGGTAGCCAATATCGTTTTGTCTTCTATAGAATGCATTGACAATATAGATTCTACTATACCGGCTGCTCCCATCGTATGACCATAATAACCTTTAAGGGCATTTACTGGGACGTCTATCATTCCCGAACGCTCTATGGCTATTGATTCCATCTCATCGTTATATGCAGTTGCTGTACCATGAACATTTAGACATGCGATATTGCATGAGTCCTCATTTCTCATAACCCTGAGCAATGCTCTATAACTGCCCTCACCTGTACGTGACGGACCGGATATGTGATTGGCATCATTCCTTATACTGCCATCTCTGAGTATCCATTCACCGGCAGAAACATTCTTTCTGCTCGCATATATTATCGTCCCGGCAGCCTCACCAAGATTCAATCCATTCCTTTCTTTATCAAACGGTTTACACAGTTCGTCAGAAAGGGCCTTGAATGATTGGAAACCTGAGATAATAAATGGTGACTGGCAGTCGGCACCTACTACGACTGCATAATCGTAATCGCCACTATTAAGGCATCTCATAGCTGTAATCTGAGCGCAGACTCCTGAGATGCAGGCATTGGATACCACAATTGCGGGGTTTGCATTGCCAAAATAATCACAGAGCAACCGCCCTGTTCTACCCAACAATTCCCTATCTTCAGGGATATTCGCATATTCACCGCTAAGCATTGACACATTGCCCTTTGTAGTAGATAATATAAATATTACTTTGGATGATGATGCATCTATACCACTATCTGCAATGGCTTTGGATGATGATAACAATATCATCTTTTCAAACTTGGTGTAATCTTTTACATCCAGCCTGATTTCGTTACAAGCGCTATCAAGAACTTTATTATCTATAAATGAAGCCACAAAACAATCAGAATGCCGAGAGTTACTTTCATACTTGCGTAAGGCTGTATATCCCGACTTCACCGAATCATAGTTTTCTGTGCTTGAGAATCCTAAAGGTGATATAATATTATCTGCTATCTTTACTATCATATCTTATTCACGTTCCATTTTTTCTTCCATTCATCATAAAATGGAGGATTATACCATACCAACTGATATTTACTATCCAAAAATACCTGAACAGAATGTCCGGTAGCTACTTCACTACCATCTGATGTATCTATTATCTCGTAATCAAATATTATCTTTGCAGCATCCGTAGGTACATATGTAATACGTATCATAGGCTTCATCCCATACCGAAGTGGTTTCTTATAATGGAAAGACAAGTCAACCAATGGCGCATAATAGCCACTATTGAATATCACCATATACCCTAATCCATATTTTTCGCCGAAGGATTCGCGGGCATCTTCAAAATATAAAGGATAAGAACCATGCCAGACAAAACTCATCGAATCTACTTCGCTGAATCTTATCTCAAAGTTTTTCTCTGCTGATAATATTTTATTGTCCATTATTACTTATTATTCTTCGGTTTATTGCTGACAGCTATTTTCATTTCAGCCTCTACTAATGTTTCATCTCCACATTTCACTACAGCCTTGACGAGAGTCATATTCATGATCTCGACAACTGATTCTATCGTAGTCTGTATCTTTTCGCCTAATTTGGGACGACGGTATATATTCAGATCATGTACTGCACCTATATATCCTATGTTGATAGCGTTATTATTAAGCCAGTTAATATAACCTATACGTGTAGCACAAGTCTGAGCTATATTCTCAATAAGTCCTGTGGCAGACAGTTTATCATCTTCTATGAAAATCTCATTGTCTTTAATCAATAGTTCGGTAGTAATAGTCGTTTCATTGAAATCTACTATTCTGTCAACTATCACAAACGGAAGGCGTTGAGGTAAAAGTTCTAGTATTGGAGGTACGTTTGTTATATTGTCCATTCTATTTTTCCCAAAAATCAAAATAATTAAACCATTGTGTAGGATACTTTCGTATAATCTTTTCCATCTCTGAAGCAAAACACTGCGCTAGTTCTTTCATCTTATGCTTACCAACAGCAGTGGAATCGGGAGCTGTTTGGATATTTCTTATGTATATCTTATATTTGTTTACACTTTTTTTCATTACAAATACGGCAATGACTTTAACTTCGCGTTGCACAGCAAGGGCAAATGGCCCTAATGGGAATCTTGCGATTTCACCCATAAACATACATTCTGCATATTTTGTAGAACCAAAGATACGGTCGGCCGGCATACTTACTATTTCGCCATCACGCAACGCATTGTTAAGTGTGAAGATGTGCGACATGTCTTCTTGCACGGATATCATACGTATATTGTTCTTACCAAGCATCTTATTACGTCCTTCCATCATCGTTTCTGTTTCGCCGGAGAAGACAAGAGCATTAAAATTCTTATGTTCTGACTTCAGTGAATATCCAGCCAATTCATAGTTACCTATGTGTGAACTAAGTTGTTCGAAACCATCATCTGCCTGATCTAGTTGTGCAAAATGCTCATATCCGTCGATTTCCATATCAAATTTCTTTCCTGCATAAGATGCAAAGCGGTCTAGTATGACCTGCCCGAACCTGAAATGATTGGCGTAAACATTAAGAAACGACTTAAGCGGAGAATAACCAAATCTTCTGCGAAAGAAATGGTACATAGACATGTATCCTTTATGGTTGAAAAGCATGTAAAACAGGATTGCAAATCCCATCAATGAGTACATCACACGCAAATCTAACCAACTAAACAACCATATCAACGAACGTTGCATCCATGGTGTTCCACCTGTCTTGCCTTTCCACCGGTCGTGTCTGATATCTTCCACTTTGCCAAAACTAACCTACCTTACTCTGAATATAGTCACAAAACTCTTCGAGTGTTGTTATACCGGCCATTTCTTCCGGTTTGATCTTAAATCCGAATTTTTTCTCTACTATCACTACAATGTCTACAAAATCCAGGCTGTCTATACCTAAATCATCTTTCAACTTGGCTGCAGGGGCAATTTTGTCTTCTTCTATTTCCAAGTCGTCGATCAAAAACTCTCTTACTTTTTCTTCTATTTCTTTTCTTTCCATATTTTTTATTACTTTTTATTTTCTACAAACTAAGATACTATGTCCGTGTCCTAAATTGTCATGTATCTTTTCCACCTTCAGTCCCACACGGTTTACTATTCTTATCAGATCGTCTGAGTTATACATTTTGCTATTGCCATTAGCCATAGCTGTAAAGTATAGACTGATCTGTGTGAGGCAGAATGCTGCCGTTTCATATTTTTGTCTGTCCCACAATGTTTCCATGATGTACAGTCGTGTATCATCATCCATTATTTTTTCGGCTCTCGACAGTATACTTTCTATCTCATCTTCTCCGAAACAGTCTAGAAACTGACTCATCCATATTACATCGTAATGCTTGTCGGTAGGGAACTCTGATTCATTATCTAACAGGTTTATACCTATTCCGTTTATTCGTTCTGCACCTTCCTTACCTTTTGTCTGTTCCTGCATAATATCAATCTGCTGAGGTAGATCAAGTATGGTCACATTCACATTCTTGTCGTAAGATACGCAGCGTAAAGACCAACGACCTGTATTGCCACCTACATCTAGAAGTGTATTGGTCTTATTGCGGAATACGATCTCTAAAGCCTCATCAAAAGAACTGTCTGAATAAAAATGATCGAATGTGAACCAGCTCTTTTTTGCCTGTTCGGGTAGCGACGACAAACCTTCGTATATTGTAGGCCAATTGCCAAAATGCTTTAATCCTACAGGTTTTCCTTGATTAAGTGCTTCCTCAAGATTAAAAAGTCCCTTATAGTTTACATCATGATTAAAATCCATATTAATTTTGGTAGCAGAATCTGTGATGAGAAACCAACCGGCATATGCTAATTTGAACCTATCTGTATCTTTGTCTACTATTACGGTACCTATAGTAAGTGAGGCTTCAAGAAGTACTTTCACAGCATATTCAGACTTGCCAGTCTTTTCGGCTAATTCAACAATAGTGAGTCCTTGTTCACTATCACGTAATATATCAAGTATGCCAAATTTAACCATGATGCGTGATACTTCGAAGACAACAGGACCAAAAGCTATAAATTCAGCAAGCCTTTGAGCAGTACGCACAGAGTTCGTTTCCTTCGTATATACCTTTTTCAATGCAGATGATAAATTCATATTATTCGTTTTAATATATTAGTTGTTTGCCAATTGATATCACTTACTTTATACTTTCTTTATTACCAAGGCACTATTTGTACCTCCAAATCCGAATGAATTTGAAAGAATCTTGTCCAACTTACATTCTTTTGTCTCTAATGCAAGATTAAGATGCTCTGAATATTCATCAGGATGCTCAAAGTTTATATTAGGAGCAACGAAGTCGTTATTCATCATCAATGCCGAATATACTATTTCACTTGCTCCCGCCATCCAACATTCATGTCCTGTCATCGACTTGGTTGAACTTATCAAAGCGTGTTCGCTTCTGAACATTCTGTCTAAGGCTATTGCCTCATACATATCACCTTGCTGGGTGGATGTGGCATGAGCATTGATATAGTCGACGTCATCGACAGAAAGTCCGGCATCATTAAGAGCACGAGTCATAGCTATTACAGAACCATTATCACTTGGTTCTGAGATTCCACCACCATTAGATGAAAAACCATATCCACAAACTTCGGCTACGATATTAGCCCCACGCTTCACGGCCGACTCATAATCTTCAAGCACTAATGCTGCTGCTCCACCACTAGGTATTAGCCCGTCACGGTCCTTATCAAAAGGTCTTGATGCCTTTTTAGGTTCATCCATCGACTTTGAGAATGCAGACAGAGCATCAAATGTAGCCATAGAATAGTAGTTCACTTCTTGAGCTCCACCGCATAGCACCATATCCTGAAGTCCATTCTTGATAAGCATATATCCCAAACCTATAGAATGAGAACCGCTGGCGCAAGCAGCACTTACGGTAAAGTTTACCCCGCGAAGATGAAATATTGTACTAAGATTCATATTGACTGTTGAATTCATAGACTGAAATATAAGTCCGGAACCTAACAACGCAGAATCATGCTTCTCATCCATTATCTTTGCAGCCTCAATTACAGGCTTTGCAGAAGAATCGTTTCCGAAAATAATACCAACTTCATTACTTTTAAGGAAGTCGTCATCAATATTTGCATTACCAAAAGCTTCTTTTGCTGCCATATAGGCGAATTCAGCTTCTTCGCTTAATCCTACACGCAACCGTCTATGAAGCACTCCTTTCAAATTAGGTACTTCTACGATACCCGTCAATGCAGACTGATATCCGTATTCTAGTCTGGCTTTTTCAATTCCTATGCCAGATCGTCCTTCATATAATGAGTCACGTACTTCTGCCAGATTTTTACCAAGACACGACCATATACCCATTCCTGTTATAACAACTCTTCTATCCATCTAATACCTTTCTCGTCTTATGTATACAATCCTCCATTAATCTGTATTACCTGTCCGGTGATATATGCAGCATCTTCTGAAGCAAGGAATCTTACCAGTGCTGCAACTTCTTCAGGGCGTCCGAAGCGTCCTGAAGGTATTAGCTTTTTCAATTCTTTTTCATCCAAATCGGCAGTCATGTCAGTAGCTATAAATCCTGGAGCTACAGCATTAACGGTTACTTTCCTTGGAGCTACTTCTTGTGCAAGAGCTTTTGTTGCTCCTATCAAAGCAGCCTTTGCCGATGAATAATTGGTCTGTCCCGGCAACCCTTTTATACCTGATAAGGACGTTATGTTTATTATCCGCCCGTCTCTATGTGTAAGCATATTCTTCAAAAGTCTACGGGTAACATAGAAAAAACCGTTGACAGTTGTATTGAGCACATCTTTCCACTGTTCATTCTGCATAAAAATCATAAGATTGTCTTTTCTTATACCTGCATTGTTGACAAGTACAGATATATAATCTTCTGGATGAGCAGTTTCCCATTGCTCGAGGGCAAGATCTGTTTGCTTTTCGTCAGACACGTCAAACGGTAGCAGTTCGCCATGTCCTCCGGCATTTTCTATCATATCAATAGTCTCCTTTGCTGCCATTTCGTTAGCAACATAGTTGACTACTACGATATATCCTTTACAAGCCAGTTCTATACTTATAGCTCTGCCTATACCTCGCGAGCCTCCCGTTATGAGTGCATACTTTGCCATATTCAAAAATTATTGCCTTTAAGATATATTACTCTCTTAATATTATATTGCAAAGATGACAGAGAAGAAGAATATATTATTTTCTTAAAATAAAGTCTTTTAAGAAAGCTACAACAATCATCAATTGTCTTTTTATTATTTCCAGATAAGCAATTATTCTCGTTATCTATTACCACGCTTTCTATTTCTTTTTCTGTTAGGACAATATCAACTTCCACCACTTTAACAACATTAGATTGCATTTATGCATGCAAAAATACGAATATTATTTGTAATTTGTGAAATATTGAACAAAAAAACGCTTCTAGACATATATCCGAAATGAAATGTATGTGTTTTGCTTTTGTTTTTATCGCTTTATGGTTATTGACTATGATAAAAGATGTAACATAAAATGCTCTTACAACAACTTTTTTATTAAAAAAAATGTCACAATACCACTTACCCTGTGTTTATAGGGCTTTCGTAAGCTCATAAATACCACGAAACACCACTATAATGCCACTAAACAATATAAGATGGTACTAAATACATGCCATAATAGCACTTATTTTTGCCAATAAGCGTAAACCTCCAACGGATAAAGTCAATCACTATGCTTTTACCTCGCAAGAGCTATCCTTCGACCTCATGATAGCTATGCTTTTACCAACTCAAAGCTATGCTACAGCATCACAAAAGCATAGCTATGACTATGCCTGAATTAGGTATACATCTTTGTTGTTATACTTACTGATTTACTGTACAAGTTATTAAAAGCTTTACTGATCCACTTTACAGAAACATAAAAGCCTTCCTGATTTGCTTAACACAAAGAAAATGTTTTACATATTGTTCTGGATATTATTCTTTGTATACAAAGTTACCCGTTGGCGGAATTAAATGAGCACTTGTTTAATTCTGACAACGGGTTAAAGTATATTCCATAGTAATTATACATATTTCTATTTATTGTATAAATAAGTTGCAACTTATTTATACTTTGGGATAATATATAGAAACCTATCTAAATCACATTATCAAAAGGGTGGCATTATAGTGTCATTTCGTGGTATTTATGATACTCATCGCGAGTTCTTATCTTATTAACATTCAACCACTTAAGTCACATAGTGGTAAAGTGGTATTTTATTTTAGTTTTTTTATGTATATCTCTCATTAATAGCATAACTTTTATATCTTTTCACGATGACTATATCAAACAATATTCAGTATATTGGTATCGTTTATATGTGGTTTCAATGTCAGATAATGTTGTGGGTCATCACTCTGGTCTTTAAGAGCTGTACCGCTTTTCTTCATATTATACGCATTCTCTATTAACCATGCCAACTTGAATGCGGCTTTGCCATAACTAAGCCCTTCAGGACGTATATTTGAGATACAGTTGCGTTCGCTTTCCATTCTGCCCCAGAAAGGTTTGTATGTCATATAGACTCCGAGGCTGTCTGGAGATGAAAGACCGGGGCGCTCACCTATCAGGATAGCAACCAGTCCGCAATGCATCCTCTCCGCGATGTCATCACCTAGTGCTACCCTGCTCTCCTTTGCGAGCACCACCGGTCCAACCGTCATGCCAAGTTCATCCATGTATGGCAAAAGCTGTCGTATGAATGGCACGGCCTGTTTGTGAACAGCCTTTGATGAAAGTCCGTCACCAATAACTAACAATACATCTGCTCCCTGATAATTTAGCTCGTCAAGCTGAGCCTTACTTTTCTCACTGAGGCGCCTGCCGAAATCAGGACGGCATAAATAGACTTCTCTGTTGGCTGCAGAACTCTCCACATTTATCGTCTCCAGCCCCATTGCATGCAATTCTTTGCCGATCCGATCTCTATCGAAAGGCATTTTTATAGAATCACGTGCTTTGGCATGCGCCAGACTGAACGTCAAATAGTCGTCTGTCAATATGCTGCATCCTGTTCTGCCAAGGGCTATTCTGGCATCTGTATATGATTTGAGTTTCTCCCAACAATCATTCTCCCTTATATTTTCAGCCTTTACGGTTATATAATGATTTTCATCCATTTACAGCCTCCATTTTCTCTATTTGCAATAATTTATTTGTTGGTTTGAATGGAAGTATATCCCCTTTATCATCTATAAGGTTCATCTTCTTCAACCAACTTTCAAACTCAGGTGCATGTCGCTTGTTTAATAGTTTTCTAACATAAAGCGCATCATGATAAGATGTACTCTGATAGTTGAGCATTATATCGTCTGCACCTGGCACACCCATTATGTAGTTTACTCCACCTGCGACGAGCAACGTAAGCAGATTATCCATATCGTCCTGGTCTGCCTCTGCATGATTAGTATAACAGATATCACAGCCGAGTGGTACGCCCATCAACTTACCACAGAAATGATCTTCCAGTCCTGCTCTTGTTATCTGCTTTCCGTCATATAGATATTCCGGTCCTATAAATCCTACCACTGTATTCACAAGAAGAGGATGATACCTGCGGGCCACAGCATAACAGCGAGCTTCGCAAGTCTGTTCGTCTACCCCGAAATTTGCATCTGATGATAACGCCGAACCCTGTCCTGTTTCGAAATACATACAGTTTTCGCCGATAGTACCACGATGCAGACTCTTTACGGCTTCATAACCCTCATCAAGCATTTTCAGATTCACTCCAAAGCCAGCCATAGCTTTCTCAGTTCCTGCTATACTCTGAAACAACAAGTCTACCGGTGCACCTCTGTTTATCAGTTCGGTACAAGTAGTGACATGCGTAAGTACGCACGACTGAGTAGGTATATCATAATTACTTATTATATCATCCAGCATATAGTTCAAATTCATCAGTACCGGTATGCTGTCGCTGGCCGGATTGATGCCGATAACAGCATCTCCACAACCATACATCAGACCATCTATTATGCTTGCCGCTATACCTTTGAGGTCGTCTACAGGATGGTTAGGTTGCAACCTGACACTCAATCGGCCCGGTAGCCCTATTGTATCTCTGAATTTTGTTACAACGCTACACTTCTGTGCCACCAGTAATAAGTCTTGATTGCGCATTATTTTACTCACAGCAGCAGCTATCTCAGGAGTTATCCCCGGAGCCACATACGAAAGGTCGGCCGTAGTAGTATGGTCATTAAGTAACCAGTTGCGGAAGTCGCCTACCGTAAGACTGCTTATCGGAGCAAAAGCTTTCTTATCATGAGTATCAACAATCAATCTGGTAACCTCATCTTCCTCATAAGGAATAAGAGGTTCTTCAAGGAATCTCTCAAGTGGAACTTCTGCAAGAGCCATCTTTGCAGCCACTCGTTCTTCCATGCTTGATGCAGAGATTCCGGCAAGGTCATCGCCAGAACGAGCTGGCGTGGCCTTTGCCATCACATCTCTCAGATTATTAAATTCATATGTTATGTTTCCTATCGCTATCTTGTACATAAACTGTCTCTCCTATTAATTCACCTTCAGGTTCTACATTTGAATCTATCTCGTCTTCAACCTCTGGCGCATTGTCGTCTATGACAACAAAATCTTCATGTATCGCTTTGCGGTTGTACAGATAATATCCATAGCATAATGCCATTATTATAACAAATGCTACAAATACATTGAAATTATAATATACCATGAGTACAAAACATATAACGGCTCCGACCAATGCTATTATAGGGAAGGCCGGATAACATATTGCCTTGTATGGACGCTCTAGGTCTGGTTCTGTCTTACGCAGTCTGAACAGAGACATCATGGATATTATATACATCGTTATCGAACCGAAACATGCTAACGTGATTATATTTGCAGTCAACGACTGACCATTAAGGAACAGATCAAAACCATCACAGACTACGCATACAATACCAAACACCGCTGTACTTACAATTGCCCAGTGTGGAACCGCACGCCTGTTAACCCAACTTAGTGGCTTTGGCAGATAACCGGCACGTGATAGTGCAAATATCTGGCGACCTGCCTCCATTATTATGCCATGGAATGATGCAAGAAGTCCAAACAGACCAAGGAATACCAACATATGTACCCAACTGCTCTTTTGACCTACAACCATCATCATTGCTTTTGGCAGAGGGTCATTAAGGTTAGATAATTGTTTCCAATCACCAGATCCACCTGCAAACATCATTACACCGGCTGCAAGAAGTACTAAAGTTATTATACCTGTAATAAACCCCTTTTTAACTGTAACTTGTGGATTTTTCGCTTCTTCAGCACTCATCGAGGCTCCTTCTATTGCAAGGAAGAACCAGATTGCGAATGGTATTGATGCACATATACCCCCTATCGTCCCCATGGAGAAGGTATCTGAGCCTGCCCAACCATGTGAAAGGAAGTTTGTTAATGCAAAACCAGGTGCTACAACGCCCATAAAGACGAGTAACTCGCATATAGCAACTATAGTAACGGCAAGCTCAAATGTGGCTGCTGCTGAAACTCCGCAAAGATTTAAGGCAACAAAAAGTCCATAAGCGACAATTGCAATTGCAACCGGGCTCAGCCCTGGTATTAGATCACTGAAATATGCTCCGATAGCTAATGCTATGGATGGCGGTGCGCAAACATACTCTATGAGTGTAAATGTCCCTGCAAAGAATCCTCCGAGTGGACCAAAAGCTCTACGAGCATAAGCGAAAGGGCCTCCGGCCTGAGGAATGGCACACGACATCTCTGTAAAACTGAATATGAAAGTCACGTACATTATTGCAACAAACAATGTTGCTATTAAGAATCCTAAGGTTCCTCCTGATGCCCAACCGTAACTCCATCCGAAATAATCTCCTGAAATAACCAATCCTACAGCTATTCCCCATAAATGAAAAGCGTTCAACTTACGCTTTAATGTTGACTTCTGCTTACCCATACCTAATTTGTTTTAATTTGTGTTGTGTTGTTATTTGTGTGTATTGTTATGATATTCGCAAATATCATTTTGTAATCTTAATAATGCAAAGATACAACATTTTGTTATAATAACAAAATAAATTATATCATAAAGTAAGTAATAAATGAAATCATGTTACTTTTTGATATCATAAAAGAATATCTGTTTACAAATAGTAATTAAAAACATTATTTTATAAACAAATTGAAACTTTATTGACATCTAAATAATATTTATGTATTGATATTCAAAATATTATCATACTATTTGCTATTTATATCATCTATTATGTAATGACATTTATTATATATAAGAGATTACATAAACAAAAAAGACAGACTCTTTCG
Source organism: Xylanibacter oryzae DSM 17970 (assembly GCF_000585355.1). Lineage (NCBI taxonomy): Bacteria > Pseudomonadati > Bacteroidota > Bacteroidia > Bacteroidales > Prevotellaceae > Xylanibacter > Xylanibacter oryzae. Next base: position 1,820,106 of record NZ_KK073873.1, read on the forward strand.
AATCTGTCTTTACATTATATATATAGTATTTCTACTTCTGCATATCGTAAACAACCTGCATTAGTTTTTTACCTATAGCATCGGCATCCTCCATTGTTGACGCCTCACTGTAAACTCTTATAATAGGTTCAGTATTACTCTTACGAAGATGTACCCACTTATCAGGGAAATCAATTTTCACGCCATCAATGTCTGTGATCTGCTCGTTCTTAAACATCTCCTTTACCTTTACCAATATAGCGTCAACATCAGTAGATGCTGTTAGATCAATACGATTCTTTGCAATAAAGTAATTAGGAAACGAAGCACGTAGCTCGCTTACCTTACATCCCTTATGTGCCAAAGAAGAAAGGAATAAAGCAATGCCTACTAGCGCATCACGACCGTAATGACTCTCTGGATAAATTACTCCACCATTACCTTCTCCGCCTATTACAGCATTGACATCCTTCATCTTTGTCGTAACATTTACCTCTCCTACTGCAGCAGCTGTATATTTGCCACCATGTTTCTCTGTAACATCACGCAGTGCACGTGTAGAACTTAGGTTAGATACTGTATTTCCAGGTGTCTTGCTCAATACATAATCTGCAACAGAAACCAATGTGTATTCTTCGCCAAACATTTTTCCATCCTCACAAATGAAAGCAAGTCTGTCTACATCAGGATCGACTACGATACCCATATCAAACTTACCCTTACTCATTTCTCCCATAATACCACCAAGGTTCTTCTCCAGTGGTTCCGGGTTATGGGCAAAGTTTCCATTCGCTTCTCCATTCAGGAATGTGTATTTTACCCCTAAAGCATCCAATAAATCAGGAAGGATAATACCTCCTACTGAATTAATTGAATCAACACATACATTAAATCCGGCCTTTTTGATAGCCTCAACATCAACAAGTTTCAGATTAAGAACGCTGTCAATATGTTTTTTGTTATATGTATCGTCTTCTGTATATTTTCCGAGGTTATCAACCTCAGCATATTCAAAATCTTCTTTTTCTGCTATTTCAAGCACTTCATTGCCCTCATCCTTTGTAAGGAATTCACCTTCATTATTAAGAAGTTTCAAGGCATTCCAATGACGTGGATTGTGACTGGCTGTAATAATAATACCACCATCTGCACCAGCCATACGTACAGTCAATTCGGTTGTAGGCGTAGTAGCCATACCTATATTGATTACATCATATCCAATACCCATAAGAGTACCGCATACTACCTTTGCAACCATATCGCCTGATATACGGGCATCACGTCCTACTATTATCTTCCCACTATTTGATTTGTTGCTACGACGAATAAAAGTAGCATAAGCTGTTGTAAATTTAACTATGTCTAACGGGTTCAGCGTATCGCCCGTCTGTCCGCCGATTGTGCCGCGGATACCTGAAATAGATTTAATAAGTGTCATTTATATTCCTCTCATGTAAGTTATTCTGTAATAGCAAGGGTATACATACTGTGATGCACGAGACTGTCCCTCTGAATGAGGTACTATGATTTTAACCTTTGCTATTTCATCTCCTTCTTTTAGCGGACGGCCTATATTTATATAAGTAAGTGGCACAAGCCATCCGGCCGGTACTGAAGTTGAACCATAAGATAGATACATCAAACTGGATTTACTGTCAAAAGAAGCAGTAAACGTACCACTTGAATTCGTTACATTCATTTTCTCAGGATACGCTGCATAAGTAAGATAATTATCACTCAACTGCATTGAATCCTCTTTTATGTTATATTCATCAAAACGGCATAAAATAGTAACATTTTCACCATCCTTGACCTTCTCGCCACAACCGTTACGTACTATCTGCATGTAAACTCCCGACTTATCTAAAAGTACATATTGGTTCTTGCCTTTTGTCGTGTCTGTTGTATAACCTTGATTGGCAAATTGTGCTTCTGATATTACATTTATAGACGAATCTGATATAAACTTACTAATTGCAGCACGCTCTGCATTCTTCTGATCCGCATAAGTTTCTCCTTTGCTACAACTTGCTACAATTATAACAACGATGAAGGATATAAGCGCTATGGCTGTTTTTTTCATTTTAATATTTATTTTAATCGTGACAAAATTACAAAAATCCAAGCATATAATAAAAAATAGATGATGTAATTATGCTACTTTAACTGATTATTAGCGACTTAGTTGATCTGCAAAACGAATTATAGCTAACTTTACAATATTTTCAGCTTCTTCTATAGAACAATGCAGACGTCCGCCTGCTGCATTAAGGTGACCTCCACCGTTAAAGAATTCTTTTGCAACCTCATTACAAGGGAAATCGTCTACTGATCTGAGACTGACCCAAATCAAATTAGATTTTTCAGTATCTTCTCTCAAAGATATTGACATTTTCAGTCCCTTTATCTGTAAAGGCATATTTACGAGTCCTTCGGCATCGCCTTTCTTAAACATAAAGCGGGTCATATCCTGACGGGTAATAGTAAACCAAGCTACATGATATTCTTCATTTACTTGCATCTTATTGTATAGTATGTATCCAATAAGACGAAGACGTGATGAACTGTAATTATTGAATACATTACGATATATCTTATCTTTGTCAATACCCTTCATCAACAACTGACTTATTATAAAATATATTTCAGGTGTATTCGAATTGTATGTGAATCCTCCTGTGTCGGTCATCATTCCACAATATATAGGTACAGCCATGTTAGGCGTCATCGTATCAAATGAGCCCAACTGCCATATTACGCGGAATACCAACTCTGATGTAGAACTTAGTTCGGGGTGTGATACGGTAACAAGTGTGTCCATCTGAGGATTGGGATGATGGTCTATCATAACCTTTGTGGATTTACTAGCCTGTAAGGCTTCGCTCATACCATCCACACGCTCTACACAATTGAAGTCCATACAGAATACTGTATCGGCATCTTCAAAGGCTGTATCCGCTACAGACTTATGTTTATCGTATCTTATTATGTCTTCTGAACCGGGAAGCCATTTCAAAAAATCAGGAAATTGATCTGGAACTATCACTAAAGGTTGCTTTCCATAAGAGCGTATATATTCTGCCATGCCCAATGAAGACCCTATTGCGTCTCCATCTGGATTGACATGACAACATACTATTATCTTTTCTGAAGTCTCTATCAGATTTTTGATGAGGCCACATTCTTTGTCTGTTAATATATTGATCTGCATAATGGTTGCAAAGTTAATAAAAAAGGCGCATCAATGATGCGCCTTCTTCAATTTATTTTAGTTTAAAATAACTTATTAGGATAAACGCCTGAGTCGATAAGACTTTGTATCTTATCTACTACAGACTGTCTGTCTGCTGCATAGGTTACACCGAACCACTTGCTAGTTGTATCCAATACCTTTACGGTGGCAGTCTTTTCGTTTATCAACTTATTAACCATAAGTGGAATAAAGAATTCAGCTTTTAGATTAGAAATATTTGCAGGGTCTGAAAGGAACTCCTTGAAATATGCTACGCTGTACTCAAAATAGTCGGGAGTGAATCCCCACATATTCATAGACACAGGGGTATTGTCTTCTACAGCTACCCATTTGCCATTTTCATCCTTATAACTTACCGGACCGTTAACACGCATAATTTCTGTGCGCTCTACTACGGTTGTAAGATTTTCTTTTTCATCTTTAGAGCAGATGCCACGTGCTACAGTTCCATTCTCAGACAATGTATTACCTACACGGAAGCCAACCATTGCATAATCGTTTTTGCTGCCTTCTGGAAGTTCTGAAAGGAATTTACCAATTACCATGAATGCGTCTCTGTTATAGAAATCATCACAGTTAATAACACAGAAAGGCTCTTTGATTGCATTCTGAGCCATCATCACTGCATGGTTTGTTCCCCATGGCTTAACACGGTCTGCCGGACAAGTAAAACCCTCAGGTAGAGAATCTAGACTCTGGAAACATAGCTCTACAGGGATATGCCCTTCGTATTTACTTAATATCTTTTCACGAAAGTCGTTCTCGAAATCTTTTCTGATTACGAATACGATCTTTCCAAATCCCGCTTTGATAGCATCATAAATGGAATAATCCATTATTGTTTCACCGTTAGGGCCTAAACCATCTAACTGTTTCAGACCTCCATAACGGCTTCCCATTCCTGCTGCTAGGAGTAATAAAGTTGGTTTCATTTTTTATTGTATTTAAGTATCAGTTGTTATATAACTTGCTTGCAAAGGTAATTTATTTTTAGATAACAGACAAATGTATTTTGCATTAAATCTATTTTCATAAAGAACTTACCTTTATCAGAAAGGATATCCTACTGCGAAATGCAATGTCTGTCCGTCTGTGAATTTTGGTATGTTATAATATCCGCTTTTTGTCGTATCATAAGGAACATGAATACCGATACCCCAATCTAGCCTGATTATAAGAAATTCTAAATCATAACGTAGGCCTAGTCCTGTTCCTGTTGCCATTTCTTTGAGCATATTATTCAACTTGAATTGCGAACCTATTCGGTAACTGTCATACTTCAACGACCAAATATTTCCGGCATCTAAGAATGTAGCTCCATAAAGATGACCAAATATATTAAAACGGTATTCAATATTAGCAAGAATTTTCATATCTCCGGTTTGGTCCACATAAGAGAATTTGTCTACATTTGAATAGTAACTTCCCGGACCGACGCTTCTTGCCGAAAAGGCACGTACACTGTTAGCTCCTCCTATATAGAATTGTTCGTTGTAAGGTGCACTTGATGAATTGCCGTAAGAGAATAGTATACCGCCACCTATATGACCGACCAACTGTGTTTTATCTCCAAGCCTCCAAGTCTTTCTGAAGTCGGTCTGCACTTTAAAGAATTGTGCATATGGGTTCTTAAACATCTGTTTGTCCTTATCATTCCACTTCTTACCTGTGGCCAAATACCCAAGTGACAATATATTACCGGCCTCTGTAAGTGTTGTTTCCCATTGTATTGGGTTTCTGTATTTTGCAGGACTGATATACGTATATGTATATTTCATTTTAGGTATGAACTGGTTTTGCATTGATACAGACAAATATGGATTAGCTACACGTATTGAATCGAATTTTTTGGTAGAACTATTCATATGCTGGTATTCAATAACCAATGGACTGAATTCATGTATTGAGTTGGCTGATGTCTGAAACTTGTACGTCATCTCACCTGATACGGTATGCATTCTGAAATAACCGGCTCGGTTAAGTATATTTGTAGACCCCTTAAACAACGTAGTTGGGGCTTTGTATAGGCGACGACGCACATTGAAAGGAAGCATTAAACGTGGTATCTCTAAAGACGCATCGCCTCCATATTCATATGAGTTTACCTGCGAACTTGAACCTTGCACATTGTTTCCAACTTGCCATTCGTACGAACCATGCATATTTATGTCTAGTTTTTCTCCTCCCCTGAAGGCATTACGTTTTGTAAAACCGACTATTATTCCAGGACCCGTTCTTCCGCTTGTTTTATTTATGTAATTTGATTCTACATAGAAGTCGTATGGTTTTCCAAGTACACAGCTCAGTCGCATATCCAATGTATCACAAGACGAAGTTGTATCACGTGGTGTGAATTTAAAGTCGGTCATACTAAAACAGTCTGAAGCTCCAACATTATTTGCAGATTCCAGATAATCTTCATAACTAAATAGTTTTCCTGGACGAATTTTCATTCCTTTAAGTATAACACGCACCCTAATAGGAGGACGTCTACCTGTAAAATGTACAGTGAGACGACGGTGCTTGATGGAGTCAGTCAACTGATCGGTAAAAAGTTTTTTGATTTCTACATCTAATTTCCCAATATACCATTTCTGCTTTGCTCTAACAGGTACATCATCTGCCATATGGAAGCGTAAGTTTACTTTACCTGGAACAGAAAGTGTATCTGCCAAATATGTAGAATAACCGGGCTGATAGTAATAATATCCATTATTGCGAAACAGAGTTCCGATACGATTACGTTCAGCATCAAGAGAATAAACATCAAATGCGTCATCCTTATGGATAAGCGCGTCATTCATTGTTTTACGAATAAGGCTATCTGCCTGTTTGGGAAATCCATTATATGCTATTGAATCTAGTGTATACAGATGATTCGGACTTACAGTATAACCTATCTTACACTTCTTTATATTTTTCTGTTGCACTCGTGTCTGCTCCACATTTCCATCAAAATATCCATGATTACGTAATACCGAATTTGCTATAGAAGCTCGTAGTTCAGGATTTACCCAACTCATAAGTACTGGGGCCTTGCCTAATGATTTTGTAATCCATTTGCTGAATCCTGAGTTAGATGAGGAAAAGGCATTCCATATCCATAATCCGTAAGGGAATGGAGTACGATAATACGAACTTCCGAAAAGAGCTCCGTTTGGTGCGCATGCTAGTGCAGCCTCAACTTCGGATTTAGTCAGCGTGAAATGGTCATTTTTCTCATAGTTTTTATATTCTATCTTGGTAATTCCTGTATACAACTGGTCTCCCTCAGGAATATTTCTGGTGGATGAGCATGAATATGCCAGCACTGCGATTGTCAACAGCAGCGTTATTTTTATTCGTGTGTATATACTTTCTTTTTTCATTATTTCATTTTTACAGAATCTACAGGTGGCATATCATTCTCTACATTTTTAAATCTTAGGATATCTTTGAAATGCTGCAATTTTCTACGCCATACGAAACCTATGCCATATTCTCCTGTTTCTCCTTCTAACCAGTCGTATGTATTGCGGTAGTAAAAGAGCTTTACATACTTATTAGATGTCTTATCAAGTCGATACTCTAATGTTACATTATCAAACACTGATTGGTCTTGATTATTAGGATCCATACCCGTCGACACTTTTCCTCCTACCACGATGTTCATTCGATTGTTCCAGAAACGCTTAGCGAACTTGAACGAATAGTCTGTATGCGAATTCCCTGATGCATCTGTGCTATTATCCATACCTATGCTTAAATCAAGTGTACGCATGGCATTACCTGCTATATTGTTTATTTCTCCCTGTAAGAATGAGTTGAGGGCACCGTTCATAGAGAATCCACTAGTATTACCGTCTGCCAAATACATACCTGTTGTCAGCATCGTCACTGCTAACTTTCCGCGTTGTTCGGTACTCATAGCTGACAATTGGTTTGATATATTCATATCTTCAGGGGCATCGATAGTGAATTGGAGTCCCATATTCTTGAGCGTCTTCGTTATTATCACGCCACAGTCAAATGTTACACTGCGCCCTGTTTCTCCCTGACTGGACACCGTAGCCTTTGTTCTTTCCTTTGCCGTAATGTCCAATTTAGGATTCATAGGATCGCCCTGAAATTCTATATAACTGCCATCTTGTATTGTGAAGGTTTTCAGAGGTATTACAGGCAGTGAATATTTCATCTCACCATTATTCAGCGTATATCGTCCTGTAATACGTATATCGTCTATCGGGTTATACTTGAGATGCAAGTCACCACCTCCAATAAGGTCAACATAGTTGGTATGGTCTGAATTAAGGTCACACCTTATTCTGGCTCCATCATTCACGCTAAGTATAAGATCCATATCCAAACCAGCAATTGGTGGACGCTTTACGATCTCTTGTGTAGTATCTCGCAAGTCTACAAACTTTACAAGTTCATCCAATTGATTGTCTGTCGTAAGTGGGGAGTCTCTTAGTATATATGTTATATCTGTACTGCCCAGTACATCTAGTTTACCTCTCATATTAAGGTTATCCATGTATCCTTTAAGAGATCCAAAAAAGTTTACGTAAGACTTGCCATATGATATGGAACGATTATTTTCCTTCGAATCAATCAACAGATAATTCTGTGCACGCATATTCAGACTCATGTTTATCTTCTGCATATCCGAAAAGTCCAGATAACCTGATATATTCAGCGGATTATTATTATGCGAGTACATCTCAAAGTTTTCAAATAGCAGATGACTGCCTACTATTCTCACAGGGTCGTTGTCGAAGCGCATTTCCACGCCATAAGGCACACTAACCAGGTATGATGAATCTAGGTATACCTCACCATCTACCTGAGGTTTATTCAAAGGACCTTTTGTGGTCACAGTACCTTCTGCATATCCCTTAAAACCAATTAACTGATTTGGCACGAAACCATTAACAATGGCCATTGGGAATTTTTCAAGACCTAAAGTTGCATCTAGAGATCCATCTCCGGCTGAATTATACGAACCTTTTATTGTGGCTATTTCCTGATCATCACGCATCAGTCGCCCGTCTACATAATGAGAACCGTCTTCTTTTGGCATATAAACGAATTCACTGCTTACATTACCTAATGGACAACCTTGATATGTCATCTTTTTGACCGCCACATCTGATGAAACAGACAGTTCTTTCTTATTCTGTATCAGATGGAAATCGCCATTCATTGTACCTGTCATCCTTGGCATATATGGTATAACAGCCATTATTTTGCCTAAGTCGAATTTCTGTAGGCTGACTGTAAGGTTTTGAAGAGCTTCAGTATCTCCGTCGTCTGTGTATACCTTAATACCTGCACCATCCGCTGAAAGCAAGTCTATCTTTGCTGAGACTCGTTTGTTATTACCCAACAATAGATAATTGTCTGTATTAAGCCCGAATTTTTTATATCCTATTATTGGATTTTCGGGAGATAAGTGGAATCTCAGTCCGTCTTTCTCCATAGCTACTTCTGCGCCTAACTGTAATCCCAGACGGCCCGTACCATCAAAGTACTTTACATTAAGACCTGCTCCGTTTTTCAATATATAGCCGTCCATAAGAGCATTAAACTTATACTGCTGACCTTTCTTATTGTTTTGAATGTGACCGGTAAATTTTACATTATCAGAGTCAGACTTAGCCTCAATATTTATTATATCTATCTTTGCTCGAGAGGTTTTCAGCGAACAAATATTCAGATTACCGTTCAAACCCTCTTTAGGAGACAACGACACGTTCACAGCCAATGAATCAAACTGATATCCCTTATACTTAAGAAAATTATATACAGGGTTATTATTACCGCTACTTAAACTAAAAATCATTACGGGCAGAAGTTTTCTTATCTTATTTTGGTCTATTGTCTTTTCTTTGAATTCTTTTGTCATTTCCTTCATAATGAGCTTACTGCGCCCCAATAACCATTTGTAACCTCCACGTGCATTCATGTTCATTCTAAAATTACCACAGTACAGTTTTGCCCTTGTGGTATCCCTGTTCGTCATAATATCCATCACTAAATCTTTAGGACGATATGTTTTTTTGACATCCATAATTGTCACATCACTAACAACACCTTCCATTTTGTAATAGTTGTTCAGATCACTTGCAACATCGACATTTGCACATAGTGACGTGGTAAGTGGTTTAGAAGAAAGGCGCAGGCGGTAGAGGTCGGCTTTACTGAGATCCGCTGATATAGTAGCTTTAATGTTTTTGGCATCAAGCAGTGCATCAAACGATATCAGTCCCTTAAGTAATTTGTTATCGCTGTTTATATCAGCATGGGCTTTGCCGTCAGTCAAAAGTAAGTTTGCCTTCATATGATCTAAATTCCAGTGCCCATATTGAAAACTTGAGATGTTCGCTTTAGCATTTATATGTGTCTTTTTAGACATAACGGTAAAGCCAACTCCTTTCACATCAACATTGCCGGTGAAGGCATATAGTGAATCATTAGGTATAAAGTGATGTATCTGTAGATTCTTAATTTTAAGTGATGCCTGATAGCTCTTTTTTACTGCATTATACTGCCCCTGTGCACTTACCGTACCGTTACCTTCTATTACTTTTAGATCTGCAGCGTAATGTGTTCCATTGATACTGAAAGAACCGTTGACACCTATGCCTGTTGGTATCCTGTAATTACGCATAATATTATTGTTCAACAAAGCTGTTACAAAACCAATATTATATGTATGTGCATTCAGCCGAATCTTGGTATCTATGTGTCTCATATCCATAAGGTTTGCAGCATATCCTTTTAATAAGACATCAAATGCAGTAGGCAGTTTTATCAGCAAACCAGTAAAGTCTACATAATTAAGATTACCTGTTACCGAACCCATTACTTTCAATGGATAGTTTGGCCAATTACGCACAAAAGATTGTGGCATTAATCCCATGAAATGCATAAGATCTTGCTTTCCAAACTGTCCATTCACTCTTAGATATATTTTGCCTGGATTTTTCTTAGCAAAGGCGTTAAGATCCATCTCTAAATCTGCCGACATTTCTGAATCTGGTGTACGGAAATGTATTGCAGGCAGCATTACTCTTTTCGAATCTAATGATATAAGTCCTGAAAAATCATCCACTCGTATACCGCTCTTTTCCCTAAATGAGAAGTTACGCAAGTTCAATTTCAATTTTGGCGATAGGTAAGACAGACCGCATATACCTATATTTACGTCTGTCATAGCTATATGGCTATAGTCCAGACCATTGGTCTGTGTTTTATAATTATTGTCATACCGCAGTTTTCCACCGGTCCAGTCCAAATTGTCCACTTTGCATAAACCACTATACAAATCAAAGTAGCCACCGCTTGCCGAAGTCCTGGAAATATATCCCTGCACTTGCAGTGTGTCTCCTGGCATGTGAACCGCCACATCAGTATTAGTGATGTTAATATGGTCTACTGATATTTTCCAGAAGTTCTTTTTTTGAGTGGTGTCCTTAGGCACAGTGTCGCTAAGCTCTACATTTAGTCTTGCATCAACCATATTAGCACTGTTTACCTTTACGAACTTTCTATTTACATCTATACCATGGCTCTTTATAGACAATTGCCCAACAGTTCCCTTTACGCGTGCCTGATGAATTAAGTTTGTCGTATTGAGTCTCATCTTATTAAACTCAAGTGCGTCAATTTCTACCTTGCTATGCAACAATGGCATAAATTGTACATTCACCATAATGTTTTTAACATCAGCCACAGTGTCTTTAACCTGAGGCAAAGAGTCGTTCTGCTGTATTACACGGAGTCCATCAACACCAAGATCAAGAGGAAATACAAGTCTAACACGTTCAACACTTATATTCATGCCTGTCTTATTAGATGCATAAGATACAACCTCCTTTACGGCCCAGCGCTGAATAGGCGGAATATAAAGGAGAATTGCCAATAAAACAACTAGCAGGATAGGTGCAAGTATTGCTACACCTGTCCACTTCAGTATCTTTTTAACACGTATATTCATATCTGAATTACGGCACAAATAATATCATATGCACATAACTCTGCAAAGTAAATAAAAAAAAAGGAAAATTCGCAATTTAAATAAGAAAAAGCCACTGAAATCCGGAAAAATCATTCTATATGCCCTGTCATTCTCCTATTTTGGCAATGTTACGCCACAAATTATCTTCAGGCACGGAAGCTTCGATCACTATTTCTTTCTTTGATACCGGATGAACGAATTCTATTTTTCTTGCTAGAAGTGATATACTTCCATCAGGATTGCTCCGCTTTGCACCATATTTAAGGTCACCCTTTATAGGACATCCCATATTTGCCAATTGGCAACGTATCTGATGATGCCTCCCTGTCATAAGGTTTACCTCTATCAGTGTATAATTATCAGAATGTCCGATTACCCTATACTTGAGTATAGCCTGCTTTGAGTTTGGTACTTCATGATCATAAGCATAACTTTTGTTCTGTTTCTCATTCCTTACCAACCAGTCTGTAAGAGTCCCCTCTGTCTGCTTCGGGAAGTTCTTTGTTATAGCCCAATAAGTCTTATGAACATCGCCAACTCTAAACATCTCATTGAGACGTGTAAGAGCTTTGGATGTCTTCGCAAAGACCACCAATCCCCATACAGGACGATCAAGACGGTGCGTTACGCCGAGGAAAACATTCCCCGGCTTAGCGCTTTTTATCTTAATATATTCTTTTACTGTCTCAGAAAGCGGTTTATCTCCGGTTTTATCACCTTGCACGATCTCACCGCTTCTCTTTGAAACAATAATTATATGATTGTCTTCGTAAACGACTTCCATATTACATGTTCATACCACCATCAATCTGTATAACCTGTCCTGATACATAAGAAGACATATCAGAAGCAAGGAAAGTAGCTACATTTGCTATATCCTCTACAGTACCGCCACGGCGCAATGGTATTTTATTGATCCATTCCTTACGTATATCATCAGGAAGTGCTGCTGTCATAGCTGTCTCGATGAATCCAGGAGCTATTGCGTTTGCACGTATACCACGAGATCCCATTTCCTGTGCAATACTCTTTGCCAAGGCTATCAGTCCGGCCTTTGATGCTGCATAATTACACTGACCAGCATTACCATGTACACCTACTACAGATGCCATATTTACAATGCTACCACTTCTCTGGCGCATCATTATTGGGGTACAAGCATGGATAAAGTTGAAAGCCGACTTCAGATTTACAGCTATTACTGCATCCCACTGAGCCTCTGTCATACGCATCATCAGACCATCTTTTGTTATACCGGCATTGTTTACCAATATATCAATACTTCCGAATTCTGCCTTAACCTGATTAACCACCTCTTCTGTCTGAGCAAAGTCAGCAGCATTGCTTGCATAACCCTTTGCTTTAACACCTTTAGCAGCTATTTCACTTTCTGTAGCCTTACCATTCTCATCGATAACGAGGTCTGTAAAAGCAACGTTTGCACCTTCTTCAGCGAATTTCAATGCAATAGCTTTTCCTATACCACGTGCAGCTCCTGTTACGAGAGCTGTTTTACCTGTTAATAATCCCATTTTCTTAATTTTTATTTATTAGTTTAAAAATATCCATTCATTTAAAGCCGTTCTTGCCTAGAGCCCCGTATACGAATTTCACTACCAACGGTTTACTCGTCTCTTCTGTCATTCCATGACCCAGACGTCCGTATATGAAAGGCACTTCAAGTCCTTTTATACAATAATGTGTAATGTCGGCTACCAAATCCACGTCATCTATATCAAATTCGCCGTCTGCCTTTCCATCGGCATATACCTTACGAAACAGCTCCAATTCGTCTTCGTCAAAGTTCTTTCTTACTTTCTCAACCATCCATATATTACGAAAGAACTCGGCTCTGAGATTACCATTACGTACCACAGTCTCCTTTATCATAATAAGGTGTGTATATATCAGTTCTATGATTTTGTCCTGTGGCCTGATGCGCTTTGCTGCCACTTCGTCCAACTTATCTGACAATCTTTCCAGTTCAGACTCTATCACTGCATAATAGACGTCGTCCTTACTTTTGAAGTATGTATAAAGGGTACGTCTGCCCTTGCCCGAAGCTACAGCTATATCATTCATAGTTGTATTTTCAAGTCCATTCTTGGCAAACAGTTGCCTTGCTACATCCACAAGTTTTTGACGCGTTTTCGAAATTGACATTGCTTTTTCCTCCAAAGTTACATTTTGCACATCGTGTATACTGTGTGCAAAATTATATTTTTATTTTTTCTTATGCAAATAAATCGTTCATAAAAACATAAGAATGTGCATTAAAAAAATAAATATGAAGAAAGTTTGCAAAAGATTTGGATATAACAAAATAAAACCATACCTTTGCAGTCGCAATTCAGAAATGAGGCGCATAACAAAATATAACATCGCGGAGTGGAGCAGTTGGTAGCTCGCCAGGCTCATAACCTGGAGGTCACACGTTCGAGTCGCGTCTCCGCAACTAAAAGATCGCAAAATATTGGTTTTCAATATTTTGCGTTTTTCTTTTAAACACGTTATGACAAATAATCTAAATATGAAAAGAATCTTATTTTGTTTTTTACTCACAGGTACTGTTTTATGTACTTCTGCACAGAAACCAAAAGATATTGTTATCGGGCTTAAGTCTGACGGTAGTAATATATGTGTGCACGCTATTCACTTTGATAAGATAGTAAAGAACTATACAGCCAGTCCTGATTTCAGGCATATCGGTCTGGAGTTTGTCAGTAATGGCATTTTCTCAGAGAACAGCAACAAGGGCCAACTTGGCATCTATGATACTGTCTCCGAACAATTGTTATGGAAGATTCCAATTGACTACAATCAACCTAAAGAGGTGCTTACCAACAATGGAGTACTAATTACAGAGGGTACTCACAAGTCTTATTACGACTATACATCTCATGATAAACGCTGGTCAAATATTTGTTATGTAGGTACTGTTGTCCATACGCAGGCTGATTCGTCTGATGTACTTTTAGGGTACCAGAGTTTGGGGAATGGTTCTTTCACTGGTATCAACATTAACAATGGCTCTGAACTTTGGACAGCAAAGATATATCACAACATATCGTATGCGGGATGCAAAAGTCTTGGTGGCAGCAGATGTCTTATAATAGGTGACAAATTAAATCTTATAGATTCCCAAAAGGGACTTTTGGCTTCTTATGACATCAATGCAGGAGTATCCGACTCGGATATGAATGTCTCTGAAAGTAATGCACAGGGATCATTACTTGCCGGAATGGTTGGTAACGACATTTATTCTGTTCCTATGCTGACCAACTCAAATGTTATTACCGGACTCAACTCTAACGTATGCCTTAAAGATTCGTCTATATATTTTTCAGACAGCGAAAAACTTATATGCCTTGATTACAATTTAAGTCAGAGGTGGATATATAATTTTCCAAATAATCTGGCATCACATTCTATACTTACTGCAAATGGTGGTAATATCAATATGCTCAATATGGGTCACGGCTTAAGAAACAGTAAGATTGAAAGAGGCATTCCTTTCATGGCCTCGTTCAACAGCAAGAATGGCAAATTAGAACATATAAAAATGCTATCTGACAATAAATGCATAATCTACGATGCCGTAGTATATGGAGACCGGTATTTCTTTTTGTCAGACAAGGGACTTTCCAGCCGCACTGTATCAGATACAGCTTCTGTAAGATATTCATGGGACAATAAAAAACGCGGTTGGCCTCTTGCCCTAATCAACGATACCGTATATGCATACAATCAGTCCACCGGAAATTTTGCAATCATATGCCACGACGATTACAATTGCCCTGTTATTTCATCCGATGCATACGTATATATGGCTGACAAGGATTTGTATATCAACAGCAAGTTTCCTATTAACGATCTATATAGACAGATAACACAGACAGCCGATTACGTGGTTGTCACCAACGGCAATCTAGACAGTTGGATAATTCGCAAGTCAGGTGTTCCTGTGATGCATTTTAACAAAATAATACTCAACTGCGATGCAAAAGACGACAAACTGATAATTCTAACATCTGAAAGTGACATCTGCATTACTGACATCAAGTCACTGATCAATCAGACAAACAAGTAAAACAAATAAGCGGACTCTATTATGAAGTCCGCTTATTTGTTTTAGAATTGTTCTAATATATGTATTCGTTTTTCAGTATCTGGATGAGTGGCAAACATAGAATTCATAAAACTCATTACTCCATTCGACATACTCTTTGGATGTATTATGAATAACTGAGCTACATCCTCACGCTTTACTCCCTGTAATCCAGGATCGCTAGAAATCTTACGCAGAGCCGAAGCTAGCGCCATAGGATTGCCCGACAATTCCGCTCCACCTGCATCTGCCATATATTCCCTCTTCCTAGAGATAGCGAATCGTGTTATTATAGTGAAAAAATATCCTACAGAACAGCACACCAGTGCCACCAACAGTATTACGATCATCGAGAGTCCGTTGCCCTTACCATCATCATCACTATCCCTCCTTCTTCCGATTCCGCCTCCAAACCAAAACATGTTATACATCATGTTCACTACCAGACTGGTTATCGTAGCAAGGATACCTACAAAGATGATACTTGTTATCAACAGTCGCGTATCATGGTTGCGTATATGAGTCAGTTCATGACCTATAACGCCAGATAGTTCATCATCATCCAACAACTGCATAATGCCTGTAGTCAATGTAACAGTATAACTTTTTTTATCTATTCCACTAGCAAAGGCATTCAATTGAGGGTCATCCACCACATTTATCTGTGGCATATCCATATTGCAAGTCATGCACAGGTTCTCAACTATATTATAAACCCGCGGATTGTCTTTTCTGCTCAACGGACGCGCACCAGTAGCGTGGCGAACCATCGACGCATTAGAAAGATATGCTATCAGGAACCACACAGCCACACCGGCCACAACCCATGGTAGAGCCTTAACAAAATAAGCATTTACTACAGCAGCGTTGAGCACATGCACTACATTGCCGTATTGATCATAATATCCGTGACCAAAATAATTGAGAAGTGCAAGAAACAACCAAACGATCCCCAGCATTATTACAGGGAACAACAGCAACAGTATTATACTTATAATATTGTTACGGCTGATCTGTGTCTGCATTCCTACGTACTTCATCACTATTAGAATTTAATTTCAGGTGCTTTATCCATTTCCACACGGTCTTCCTGGGGTACTTCAAACATAGGTTCCTTCTGGAATCCGAACATTTTTGCAAATATATTTGACGGGAAAGTCTGCACTGCATTATTAAGCTCACGTGTTGCAGAGTTGAAGAAACGTCTTACTGCAGCCAACTTATTCTCAAGGTCAGCAACCTCACCTTGCAACTG